>NZ_DJSX01000014.1:0-26036 GCF_002439135.1 Pseudomonas sp. UBA6323
CGCGGCGGCGGTCAGCAGCTGTGGGAAGAGGTGTACAAGCCGTTCGGCGTGCTGCCGATGGCCTGCGGAAACACTGGCGTACAATCCGCCGGCTGGTTCAACAAGTAAATCAACTAGGTCGACGACTTCAAGGGCCTGAAGATGCGCACCCCCGGCCTGGGCGGCGAAGTGCTGACCAAAATGGGCGGCACCGTGGTCAACATGCCGGCCGGTGAGATCTTCACCGCCATGCAAACCGGCGCCATCGACGCCACCGAGTGGATCGGCCCATACAACGACTTGGCCCTGGGTCTGCACAAGGCTGCCAAGTACTACTACACCCCGGGCTGGCAGGAGCCGAGCGTTCTGTTCGAACTGGACGTCAACCTCAAGGCCTGGGAAACCCTGCCGGCCGATCTGCAGGCCATCGTTCGTGCCGCCGCCCGTGACGTCAATGGCGACATGCTCGACGACTACAACGCCAAGAACATGGAAGCCATGGAGCAACTCAAGGCCGATGGCGTGGAAGTTCGCCGCCTGCCGGACGAAGTCCTGGCCCGCCTGAAGGAAGTGGCTGCCGAAGTGGTGGACGCCAGCGCCGCGGCCGACCCGGCAGCGACAAAGGTCTGGGAGCATCAGAAAGCCTATCTGCAGCGCCTGTACGACTATGCGGAGAGCAACGAGAAGGACATCTACAACATCCGCGGCTGATTGCCCGGACAAAATGAAAACGCCGGCTTATGCCGGCGTTTTCGTTACTGCGATTCGCTTGTACGGTGCATGTCCGCTCAGCCGCGGCGCGGCGGTACCGGACGGGTGCGACCACTGCCATCGATGGCGACGAACACGAAAACGGCCTCGGTGACCTTGCGCCATTCGTTGGACAGCGGATCGTCGCTCCATACTTCGACCATCATCTGGATCGAGCTGCGGCCGATCTCCAGCGCCTGGGTGTAGAAGGACAGTTGCGCACCCACTGCCACCGGCACCAGAAAGGCCATACGATCGATGGCCACGGTCGCCACGCGGCCACCAGCGACCTTGCTCGCCATCGCGGTGCCGGCGAGGTCCATCTGGGACACCAGCCAGCCGCCGTAGATATCACCGAAACCATTGGTCTCGCGCGGCAACGCGGTGATCTGCAGGGCGAGGTCGCCCTGGGGAATCGGGTCTTCCTGTTCGTAGTCGTTCATCGGCTCGAGACTCGCGGCGCGGTTGTTGTTTTGGGCGCGGAACCCGCATGGCACACGGGCGCAGCGAGTATACCGACTGCGCAGTCGACGGGCGACCATTCTGACCATTCGCAACCCCCGAGCTTTTGCAAGTTGTCGGGCAAAACGCACGATCGAAAAAACCGCATTCGGGCAGGATGCCCGCCATCATGCGCCATCAAATAAATATAACTAGATGATTCCAAAGGAATTTATTGAAAGAACAAGTCTGGCACGGGCGCTGCAATGTCCTTGTTGGGTGACCGGTCAGGCGCCGGTCGCGATACAAGAAAGGAAGAGACGGAATGCGCGCCATCCGCCTCCAACGCAACAGGAGAACCGCCATGTGGATAGTTGCTCTGGTACTGGCCAGCTCGCTGCTTCTGCTCAGTCTGACGTTCGCCAGCGTCCTGCTGATCGGCCGGACCCTGTGCATCAGCCGCTACACCGCCGGACTGGAGCTGCCCACGGGCGCTGTGCCCCAGCCAACGGTTCCGAGCAACGCGTAAGACCCCTGGCCTGCCTGGGCCACTTTCCCATGATCCACCGAGGAGAAACACCATGCTTAGTTGGGCAGTCACTTTCCTGATCATCGCCATCATCGCCGCTGTACTGGGCTTCGGTGGTATCGCCGGCACCGCTGCAGGTATCGCCAAGATTCTATTCGTCGTGTTCCTGGTGCTGTTCATCGTCTCGTTCGTCATGGGCCGCCGCCCGAAGATGTAGGAGTCGTTAATGCATTCGATTCACGCCATCGCTGCCGCCCTGCTGATGGGCGGCGCCCTGGCGGCTCAGGCCGCCGACCGCGACGCCAGTTTCCAGCCGGGTGAGCTGCTGAGCAGCAACGCCGACTACCGCGAAGCTTGGCAGGACCTGGTCAAGGATGAAGAGCGCCTGCCGGACTGGCTGATCAATCTCAGCGGCCTGTCTACCCCCATGCAGGCAGTGGAAGCCGACAACGATCGCTACCTGGTCGGCCAGGTATGCGAAGCGCAACGATGCTTCAGCCAGCGCGCCTATGTCGCCTTCGAGTGGGAGGACGACGATGCCTATGCGCTCTATGTGCAGGTGCCGGACGGCCTGCCCGAAGACCGCGTGCCAAGCGAGCACGCTACCCTGCGCTGGTTGGGTGACCCGGACGAAGACATTCAGCAGATGCTGATGGAACAGCTGCGCGCCGATGCCAACTGGTATTGAGTGACGGCAGTTTGCAGCCTGTCCCATAAGTCACCGCCGACACGTTATCATCCCCCGCCATAACGAAGGGGGATCGCAATGCTCAATGGCTTGTGGCTGAGCTTTTTTCTGCTGGCTGCCGTCGCTGCACTGGCGCGCTGGCTGCTTGGCGGCGATGCCAGCGTGTTCGGCGCCATGGTCGAGAGCCTGTTCGCCATGGCCAAGCTCTCGGTGGAGCTGATGGTGGTGCTGTTCGGCACCCTGACGCTGTGGCTGGGCCTGCTGCGCATTGCCGAAAAGGCCGGCCTCGTGGACTTGCTGGCGCGCCTGCTGGGGCCACTGTTCGCCCGACTGATGCCGGAAGTGCCGCGCGGCCACCCGGCGCTGGGGCTGATCAGCATGAACTTCGCCGCCAATGGCCTGGGACTGGACAACGCCGCCACACCCATCGGCCTGAAAGCCATGCGCGCCTTGCAGGACCTCAACCCGAGCGCGACGACGGCGAGTAATGCGCAGATCCTGTTCCTCGTTCTCAACACCTCCTCGCTGACCCTGCTCCCGGTATCGATTTTCATGTACCGCGTGCAGCAAGGGGCCGAAGACCCGACGCTGGTGTTTCTGCCGATTCTGCTGGCTACCAGCGCCTCGACCCTGGCTGGTCTGCTGGCGGTGGCGGCGATGCAGCGTCTGCGTCTGTGGGACCCGGTGGTGCTGGCCTACCTGATTCCTACCGCGCTGCTGCTCGGCGGCTTCATGGCGCTGCTCGCCGGCATGAGCGCCACCGCCCTGGCTGCGCTGTCCTCGTTGCTCGGCAATCTCACCCTGTTTGGCCTGATCCTGCTGTTTCTCGTGGTCGGAGCGCTGCGCAAGGTCCCGGTGTACGAGAGCTTCATCGATGGCGCCAAGGAAGGGTTCGATGTAGCCAAGAGCCTGTTGCCGTATCTGGTCGCCATGCTTTGCGCCATTGGCGTATTGCGCGCGTCCGGCGCGCTGGATTTCGGCCTCGACGGCATCCGCTGGCTGATCGAAACGCTGGGCTGGGATACGCGCTTCGTCGACGCTTTGCCCACTGCGCTGATCAAACCCTTCTCCGGCGGCGCAGCGCGCGCAATGCTGATCGAAACCATGGAGAACTTCGGCGTCGACAGCTTCCCGGCGCTGATCGCTGCCACGGTACAGGGCAGCACCGAAACCACCTTCTACGTGCTGGCGGTGTACTTCGGCGCGGTCGGCCTGCAACGCGCCCGCCATGCCGTGGGCTGTGCACTGGTCGCCGATGCGGCCGGGATCATCGCCGCGATTGCCGTGTGCTATTGGTTCTTCGGCTAAGTGCCCGTCACTCGCCAAAGCCGAGTGTTTTGCCCGCCCAGGTCAGCAAGGGATCGTCGTGCTGGTATTCGCGCAATGCCAGCAGCTTGGGTGCGATGAACGCCTCGAAGTCCTCGGCCTGCTCGAAATACACCCCGGTGAAGATGGTGAACATCGACTTGTTGCCGACCGTGGCATAGAACAGATTGCCCACCGGCTCGCCATCCTGAACCAGCAGCTTGAGGCTGGCGCGGCTGGCCAGGCTGGTTTCCAGCGGCAGATCCTGTTGCACCAGGCCGCTGTTGCGCAGGCCAAACGACGCACCGAAGGTCTCGGCATAGCTGGTCATCAGCGCATCGCCGGCACGTGGATACAGCGAGACGCCGGTGTAGAGGTAAAACCAGTCGCTGTCACGGCTTTCGAAATTAAGGTCGATGGTGCGCGTGGCATAGGTCACCACCTTCTGGTAGCGCCCCTCCTGTGGCGCCTCGTAGGCGGCGAAATCGTCGCCACTGAGCAGCAGGCGGCGCTCCTCGGCGAGTGGCGGATCATTGTCAACGCACCCCGCAAGCGACAGCAGGCTCACCAGCAGCAAGAGTCTGAACATGGCATTTCCTCCCTGAAATCAGCCCAGGCAGCTTGCCCGATCCAACCCTGCCTCGCCAGCGGCCAGCACCGCGGCTGTGCGCGGGGCCACAACCGCTGGCCCATCCTGGCATCGATCACCATCGCCGCTGGCGTGCGGCGCCACGGCCGCAATGGCTATTGGCAACCAGCCTGACAGCCCGAAAAACCGACAATCCCGGGGCGCTTCATCTGCCATGTGACAGCCAGGAGACTGCCATGCGTGTTCACCTGCCGCTTCGCGTTCATCTGGCAGCGGAATGTGGCCGACATCATCCACCCGGTCCTGGGGCAGGCCCGGGAAGGCGCCCTACAACCTGGCCGGTGATAGCGCCATGAGCCTGCAGGAGATCGCGGCCATCCTGCAGAAACCTACCGACCGCTGCCGGCAGGGCTGCTCGGTGGCGCGCTACGCCAGCCGCGCCGACCTCTGCGTGCAGGGCATCAGCTATTGCTCAGACGGAAGCCGACCTTGAGCGTGACCTGGTAGTGACCGACTTTGCCATTCTCGATATGGCCGCGGGTCTCGAGCACCTCGAACCAATCCAGGTTGCGCACGCTCTTGGCGCACTCGGCCAGGGCGTTCTCGATGGCGTCCTCGATGCTGGTATGCGATGAACCAACGATCTCGATCTTCTTGTAGGTGTGATGGTCGGACATGTTCAGCTCCTGAAATTGAAGGGTTCATCTTCAAGACTAGCCACCCGGCCAGAGGTTTCATTTACAGGCCACGGGCCAAGTCGATAAGATGCGACAAATTCTCATTCATCATGAGACACCATCGTGTCGACCCCCTCCAAGTTCGGCTTCTTCTTCAGCGACCATCACCGCTGGCTGCTGCAGCATATCCAGCGCCAGTTGCGCAACCGTGCCGACGCTGAAGACGCGGCGGCGGAAACTTTCTGCCAGTTGCTCACTGCGCGGGTCGACCCAACGCACCTCGAGCGCCCACGCGCCTTTCTCTCCACCGTCGCCCGCCGGCTGGTCTACGACCGTTACCGCCGCCAACGCCTGGAGCAGGCCTACCTGGAACGCTTGGCGCTACTGCCGGAAGAGTTCGCCCCCTCACCGGAAGAAAAGCTGCTTCTGCTGGAGGCGCTCACCAACATCGACCGCAGCCTTTCCGATCTGCCGCTGGTGGTGAAAAAGGCCTTTCTCTACAGCCAGCTCGATGGCCTGTCCTATGCCGAGATCGGCCGGCGCCTGGATATCAGCGAGCGCACCGTGGGCCGCTACATGACCCAGGCCCTGCGCCAGTGCTGGCTGAGCGGCATGCAGCCATGAGCGGCGAAGCGCTCGATCCCGTCGTCGAGCAGGCCATCGACTGGATGGTGCGCCTGCGCTCGGGGCGCGCCGATACGCGAACCGAGGATGCCTTCCAGGCCTGGCTGAGCGCCGCGCCAAACCACGCGCAGACCTGGCAACAGCTGCAGGGCCGCCTCGGCGAGCCCTACGACATGCTACGCCGCGCGCCGAAGGCCCTGCGTGAACCGCTGCTGCAACCGGCCCATGGCCGCCGCGACGTGCTCCGTGGGCTGGTCGGCGCCGGTCTGCTCGGCGGTGGCCTTTGGCTTGGCGCGCGCAGCGACAGTGGCCAGGCCCTGCTGGCTGACCTGCGCACCGGCAAGGGCGAACGCCGCGCGCTGCCCCTGGCCGACGGCAGCAGACTGAGCCTGAATGCCGGCAGCGCCGTGGACCTCGACTTCTCCAGCGGGCAGCGCCTGCTGCGCCTGCAACGCGGCTCGCTGCTGGTGCAGGTGGCGGCCGATCGCGCGCGGCCCTTCGTGGTGCGTACCGCGCAGGGTGATGCCCGCGCCCTCGGCACGCGCTTCATGGTCGAGCGCCAGGGCGAGTCGACGCGGGTGGTGGTGCTCGAGCATGCGGTGCGCGTATCCCTGCCCAGCGGCGCGCAGCTCGACCTGCCGCAAGGCCAGTCCGCCGTGCTGCATCAGGCCAGGATCGAGCGCCTCGACGGTGATCAGAGCTTCCGCGCCGACTGGCTCAAGGGGCAGCTGAGCGTGCTCGACGAGCCACTGGAAAGCGTGATCGATGCCTTGCGCCCCTACCGCAGCGGCATCTTGCGCCTCGACCCGCAGATACGCAGCTTGCGCGTGCAGGGAGTGTTCCCGCTGGACGACAGCGAGCGCGCGCTTACCGCGCTGGCAGAAACCCTGCCGCTCAAGGTCGAGCGCTATGGCCCCTGGCTGACCCTGATCGGGCCGCGCGGTTAGGCGCCGACCGTTCGGGGTGCTGGAACGGTTGTCGGGTGATAGGTCCAGGCGGCAGTGACGCTAACAGATCGCGGACAAGTCCGCTCCCACAAGCTGGCAGCGCGGGTTGCAACTGAACTGTGGAGCGGACTTGTCCGCGAATGCCCCACTGAATACAGACTCTTATGGCTTGCCCAAAAAAGAATGAAAATTTTTCGCATCCGTGTCCGGTTTTCAGCGCTCGTTGCACCTCTCTCCTGACAACACACATTTCTCAGGAGAACCTCCGTGCTCAAACCCTGGCCTCTCGCCCTGGCGATCTCCCTCGCCGGCGGCCTGCCGCTTGCCCTGGCCCATGCCGAATCCACCGTCCAGCAGCAGGTGCTGAGCTTCGACCTGGCGGCCGCCGGCCTGGGGGCGACCCTCAACGCCATCGCCCGCCAGAGCGGCCAGGTGGTTTCCCTCGACCCGCAGCTGGTCAGCGGCAAGCAGGCCCCCGCCGTGCGCGGCTCGATGACCGCGCAGCAGGCGATGCAGCTGGCGCTGGCCGGCAGCGGCCTGCAACTGGTGGTGACCGATAGCGGCAACTTCAGCGTGCGCCGCACACAGGAGACGTCCAGGGTCCTGGAGCTGGATTCGACCAGCGTCATCGGCCAGGCCTACAGCTCCGTCAGCCCGGACGACGGTTATGTGGCCAAGCGGGCGACCGCGGGCAGCAAGACCGATACGCCGCTGATCGAGACGCCTTACTCGGTCTCCGTGGTGACCCGTGAGCAGATCGAGGCCCAGCAGCCCAAGACCATCACCCAGGCGCTGCGCTATACCCCGGGTATCCATGCCGAACTGGCCGGGCCCCAGTTCGTCACCGACCAGTTAACCATTCGCGGCTTTCAACAGGGCACCGGGCGCATGCTGCGCGATGGCACCCGCACCTTCCTGCCGGAGTTCCTCGGCTGGGATGCGCCCGAGCCTTACGGCCTGGAGCGCATCGAAGTGCTGCGCGGCGCCAGCTCGGTGCTGTACGGCGCATCCGATCCCGGCGGCCAGATCAACCTGATCAGCAAGCGCCCGACCCTGGAGCCGGTGCGTGAGGTGCAGTTGCAGGCAGGCAATCTGGGCTATAGGCAGGGCGCCTTCGATCTGGGCGGTGCGCTGGATGAAGAGGGCGTGTGGAGCTATCGCCTCACCGGGCTTTTCCGCGAAACGGATGCCCAGGTCGACCATATCAGCAATCGCCGCCAGTACTTCGCCCCGGCCATCAGCTATCGGCCAAGCGATGCCACCGAGCTGACGGTGCTAGCCGAGTACCAAAAGCAGACCGGCAACTTCGCCAACCCCCTGCCGGCATCCGGCACCGTTTTTCGCGATCCGCGTGGCAGCCTCGACCGGGATACCTACGTCGGCGACAGCGCCTACGACTTCATGACCAACGAGAAGACCTCGCTGGGCTATGTGTTCGAGCATCATCTCGACGATATCTGGACGCTGCGCCAGAACGTGCGCTACAGCGACTACCGGCAATCCAGCTCGGAAATCGCGCTGTTCGGCCCATTGGGTGGCGGCCAGTACTCGCGCTACAACGACCAGCGCAAAGGCGATGGCCGGCTGTTCACCATGGACAACCAGGTTCAGGCCAACTTCGTCACCGGCCCGCTCGAGCACACCCTGCTGACCGGCGTGGACTACAACAACGGCCAGTTCGACCAGCGCCAGTCGCTGAACTTCATCATGGAAGGCTTCGACCCGTTCAACCCGGTCTACGGCCAACCCCTGACCTTGGTGCCGTTCACCAACAGCAGCTACGAACAGAAGCTGTCCCAGACCGGCCTCTATCTGCAGGAGCAGATCAAGCTCGACAACTGGGTGTTCCTGCTCGGCGGCCGCTATGACTGGGCCAGCAACCAGAAGGACGACCGCAGCCCGCAGACGCAGAAGGACGAGAAATTCAGCGGCCGTGCCGGCATCGTCTACCTGTTCGACAACGGCCTGGCGCCCTACGCCAGCTACAGCGAGTCGTTCCTGCCGACCATGGGCACCACCGCCGATGGCTCGCAACTGAACCCGGAAACTGGCAAGCAGTACGAACTGGGCCTGAAATACGAGCCGCCGGGCGCCAACAGTCTCTACACCATCGCCCTGTTCGACCTGACCAAACAGAACGTCACCGAATCGGTTGGCGGCTTCTCTCGCCAGGAAGGCGAAGTCCGCTCCCAGGGCGTCGAACTGGAGGCCAAGACCGAGATCAGCCGCGGCCTCAACCTGATCGGCAGCTACACCTGGAACGACGTCGAAGTGACCCAGTCGGACAGCGGCAACAAGGGCAACACGCCGTTCCGGGTGCCGGAGCACATGGCCTCGCTGTGGGCCGACTACAGCATCCGGAGCGGCCCCCTGGCCGGCCTGCGCATCGGCGCCGGCGCCCGCTACGTGGGCAGCACCTATGGCGACGCGGCCAACAGCTTCAAGGTGGACAGCTACACCCTGGTCGATGCCATGGTCAGCTACCCGCTCGGCAAGCTCGACGCCTCGCTCGATGGCCTCGACCTGACCCTGAACGCCGTCAACCTGTTCGACGAGGACTACGTCGCCGGCTGCTTCAGCAACGTTGGCTGCCAATATGGCCAGCAGCGTACCGTCTACGGCAGCGTGACCTACAACTGGTAAGCCGACGCAACGGGGATGGAAGGCACAAGGCGCCTTCCACCCCCGCAATGGCTCTGCCCGATACCCTGGCAGCCTTCAGCCATTTGCCCCTGCCTGTTTCAAAAGCCCGATCACCCGCCTACAATCGCGATCAATTCTTATCCGCATCGCTTTTTAAGAGGAAGATCCGGGTGTCACGCGCGTCGCTGCACGATGAAATGCACTGCCTCTATCGCGATCACGCCAGCTGGCTGCAAGGCTGGCTGCGCAAGCGCCTGGGCGATCGGCAACGCGCCGAGGACATTTCCCATGACACCTTCGTCCGCCTGATCACTTCCACCGTTGCCCATCCCCTGCGCCAACCGCGCAGTTTTCTGGCCACCGTGGCCAAGCGGGTAATGGTCGATCATCTGCGCCGTCGCACCCTGGAGCAGGCCTATCTGGACGCCCTGACGCAGGAACCGGAACTGCAGGAATGCTCGCCGGAACAACGCCTGGTTGTGCTCGAGACCCTGCTGCAGATCGACGCCATGCTCGATGGTCTGCCAACCCGCGTACGCCAGGCCTTCCTCTATGCGCAGTTGGAAGGCCTGAACTATGCCGAGATCGCCCAGCGCCTCGGTGTGTCGGTCAGTTCGGTGACCAAGTATGTGGGCAAGGCCACTGAGCAGTGCCTGCTGTTCGCCCTGGATGCCGAGGGATGAACCGCGCCGAGCAGCGCCTGGCCCTGCGCGATGCCGCTCAGTGGCACGCCCGCCTCGGCGCCCAGCCAAACTGCGCGCAGACCCGGCAGCAATGGCAGGCCTGGTATCAGCAGCACGCCCTCCATCAATGGGCCTGGCAACGCCTCGAAGACCTGCAGGCCGGGCTCAGTGGATTACCCGGTCCACTGGCTCGCCACACCCTGGGCAGTGATGTCCAGGCCAGCCGCCGCACCCTGCTCAAGGGGCTGGTGCTGGGCATCGGCATCTCCGGTCTGGCCTGGACGGGCTACCGGCAAACGCCGCTCTGGCTGGCCGACCAGCGCACCGCCACTGGCGAGCGCCGCCAGCTGACCCTGCAGGACGGCAGCCGCCTGACGCTGAACACCGCCAGCGCGGTGGATATCCGCTTCGATGCGCAGCAACGGCTGATCATCCTGCGTGCGGGTGAAATCCTCATCGAAACGGCCAGGGATTCGCGCCCGTTCAGGGTACGCAGCGCCCACGGTGAAATGCGCGCCCTGGGCACCTGCTTCAATGTGCGCCAGTTCGATGATCACACCGAGCTCGAGGTTCTGGAACATGCGGTAGCCGTGCGTAACGCGGCGAATGGCGCCGAACTTCGCGTCGACGCCGGCCTGCGTCTGAGCTTCGATGAGCGAAGACTGGGCACCCCGCAACCTGCCGACCTGAATCGGGCTGCCTGGAGCCAGGGCCGCCTGGTGATCGACGACTGGCGCCTGGACCGTACCCTGGCCGAGTTGCAGCGCTATCGCCCCGGCGTCATCACCTGCGCCGAGGACGTCGCCGGCCTGCGCCTGTCCGGCGCCTACCCGCTGGATGATACCGACCGCGCCCTGGCAGCCATCGCTCAGGCGCTGCCGGTGCGTATGGAAACCCGCACGCGTTACTGGGTGAGCGTCAAAGCACGCAAGTGAAAATATTTTTCATTATCGATTGTCGGTTTTGCCATCTCGCTCGACCTCTCCTGCAACCTGAATCAACGGCATTTGCAGGAGTCTTCATGTCGCATACCCAGCAGCACGCCAGAAAGCCCCTGGCCATCGCCATCTTCGCCGCCACCCTGGCTCTGCACACGGGCTTCGTGCAGCCGTTGCTGAGCGATGCCGGCAAGGCACGGGCCGAGGAAGCGGTGAAAACCTATTCCATCGCCGAAGGCCCGCTGGGTGCGGTGCTCAGCCGCTTCGCCAACGAAGCCGACGTGGTGCTGTCGTTCGATGCAGCGCTGACCAATGGCAAGAACAGTCCGGGCCTGCAGGGCAGCTACAGCGTCGAACAGGGTTTCGCAAAACTGTTGGTCGGCAGTGATCTACGCATCGTCCAGGCAGGCAGCAACTATGTCCTGGAGCGCATGCCGAAGAAAGGGGCCGCGCTGGAGCTGGCTGCCACCACTGTCACCGCCAGCAGCTCGCGCTCCACGACTGAAAATACCGGCTCGTACACCACCGGAGCGACCAGCACGGCGACGAGAATGAATCTCTCAATGCGCGAAACACCCCAGGCGGTAACCGTTATCACGCGGCAGCGCATCGAAGATCAGGGCCTGAACAATCTCAACGAGATCGTGCACAACACACCCGGGCTCACCCTGCGTCGGCACGGCCCCGAGCGCTCGACCTACTACTCACGTGGTTTTTCCATAGACAACATCATGTACGACGGGCTGCCTACCAGCCTGGATAGCTCCTGGCTGTCCCAGGACCTGCTTGCCGCCGACATGGCCATGTATGACCGGGTCGAGGTCGTACGTGGCTCCACAGGCCTGATGCAAGGCGCCGGTATGCCGTCGGCAGCCATCAATCTGATTCGCAAACGGCCGACCAAAGAGTTCCAGGCCGCCATTCAGGGAAGTGCCGGCAGTTGGGATCGCTATCGCACCGAACTCGACTTGTCCGGCCCGCTGACCGAAAGCGGCAATCTGCGGGGCCGCATGGTCACCGCCTACCAGGATCACAACAGCTTCCGCGACGTGGCCGAAAATGAGAGAGGCCTGTTCTACGGGATTCTCGAGGCCGATCTGAGTGAGCGCACCACCCTGACCCTCAGCGCGTCGCACCAGAATGACAATTACAACGGTAACGGCTGGACAGGCTTGCCAGTCGCCATCGACGGTAGCGACCTGCACTTGTCGCGCTCCACCTCACTGAGCAACGACTGGGAGTACTGGGATCGCACCATCACCTCCGCCCTGGTTGGCTTGCAGCATGAACTGGATGCTGGCTGGAGACTGAACCTGTCTGCGCAGCGAACCTGGTCATCCCTCGATATGCTGGGCACCTACCTGACAACCAACACCACCACCGGGGTCATCAACCAGATGGTGGGGATGGGGGATTATCAGGAGCAGCAGAACAGCTTCGATCTTTACGCCAGCGGCCCCTTTCAACTGGCCGCCCGCGAACACGAACTGGTCGTGGGGGCCAGTCATCGCACCGTGAAATTCGAAGGCGACGTAGCGACCAACCGTCTGCTTGCAAGCGATATAGACGTTTACGACTGGGACTCAGGCGCCATCGCCAAACCAACCAGGGCAGCGCTTTATGATTGGCTGAACAGTGACGCCAAGCAGAGCGGTGTGTATGCAACAACCCGGCTGAACCTGGCCGATTCGCTAAAGCTGATTCTAGGCAGCCGCCTGGACTGGTATGAACTCGACAGCGTGTATCCGTACCTCAATCGGCCGACGCCACCGACGCTCAAGATTACCCGTAACGTGACGCGCTACGCGGGCCTGATCTATGACCTCGATGACAACCACTCCGTGTATGCCAGCTATACGGACATCTTCAAGCCGCAGAACTATTTCGACGCCTCCGGCAGCCCGATCGAACCCATCACGGGCAAAAACTACGAGGTGGGAATCAAGGGTGAGTATTTCGACGGGGCGCTGAATACCTCGCTCTCGATATTCCAGATCGACCAGGAAAACCGCGCCAAGCGCTCCACCGATCAAACGACCTGCCCAAGCTACCCGACCACCAGCTGCTACGAGGCGTCCGGGAAGGTTCGCAGCAAGGGCATCGAACTGGAATTGCAAGGTGAGCTGACACCGAACTGGCAATTGGCCGCCGGCTACACCTTCGCCGAGACCAAATACGTGAAGGACGCCAACGTGGCCAACGAGGGCAAACTGTTCGACACGGACATCCCGCGGCACCTCTTCAAGCTGTCGACGACCTATACATTGCCGGGAGTGCTCTCCAACTGGCGAGTCGGTGGTTCGCTGTATCGTCAGAACCGCATCTTCAACAAAGGCGCTAACTACACTGTCGAGCAGGAGGCTTATTCGCTGGTCGACCTGATGCTCGGTTTCAAGCCGACCGAGAATCTGGACATGCGGCTGAACCTGAACAATGCATTCGACAAGAAGTACTACAACGTCATCAGTACCACGGTTGCGACACCGAGCAGTGTCTATGGTGAACCACGCAATTTGATGATGTCAGTGAAATACACCTTCTGACCCCTGAGCGCAGGCGCGTGTCGATCGTTCCCACGTCGAGGCGTCGAACCGTCCGCGTGGGAACGCTTTCAGGCCACTCTTGGCCCTGTGCAACGGAGTCTATCCCCTCCAACAGTTCCCAAACCCGAGCCGCCCTTCTACAATCGCGATCAATTCTTATCTGCATCGGCGTGCCAGGGAGTTCCGGGTGTCCAGCGTTTTGCCGCAGTCATCATTGCACGATGACGTACACAGGCTCTATCACAACCATCACGGCTGGCTGCAAGGCTGGCTGCGTCGGCGCCTGGGCGACCGTGAGCGCGCTGCCGATATCGCTCAGGACACCTTCCTGCGGCTGCTGGTGACCCGGCGCATGCCGGAGCAGGGCGAAGGCCGCCGTTTTCTCGCGCAGATCGCCCGCAATCTGGTCATCGACCAGTGGCGCCGCCAGCGCATCGAACAGGCCTACCTCGACAGCCTGGCGGCTTTGCCGGAGCCGCAAACCCCGTCGCTGGAGACCCGCGCCATGGTCATCGAAACCCTGCTGCAGATCGATGCCATGCTCGACGGCATGCCGGCCAAGGTGCGCGAAGCCTTCCTGCTGTCGCAGTTCGAGGGTCTGACTTATCCACAGATCGCCGAACGCCTCGAAGTCAGCGTCAGCTCGGTGCAGAAGTACATGCTGCGCGCCATCGCCGCCTGCTATCAGGTGCTCTACGCCGAATGAAAGCTGCCAGCGAAGCGTCTATCGCCCCGGCGATCGTCGAGCAGGCCAGCCGTTGGCTGATGCTGCAGTGGGGCGGCGAGCTGGATTCCGAACAGCAGCGCTGCTTCGCCGAGTGGTGCGCGGCCGACCCCGAGCACGGCCGCGCCTGGCAGCGCCTGGAGCAACTGCAGAGCACCCTGAGCGGCGTGCCGGCCGACACAGCCTGCGCGGTGCTGCGCGAGCTGCCCGATGCACGCCGACGGCATACGCTCAAGCTGCTCGGCGCGCTGTTACTGGCTGGAGGTAGCGGCTACCTTGCCCAGTCACAGTTACCCTGGCGCGAGGCCATGGCCGACCTGCGCAGCGGCACTGGCGAGCGCCTGCAACGGACGCTGGCCGATGGCAGCCGGCTGAGCCTGAACAGCGGCAGTGCGGTGGACATCCTGTTCAGCGCCAGCGAGCGGCGCATCCGCCTGCTTGATGGTGAACTGCTGCTCGAAAGTGGCCGTGACGCGGCGCAGCGCCCGCTGATCGTGGAAACCTCCGCTGGGGAGATCCAGGCGCTGGGCACGCGCTTCTCGGTGTATCAGCGCGATGGCGGTAGCCAGGTAGAACTGTTCGAGGGCGAGCTGGAACTGCGTCCGCGCCAGGCCGCTGCCACACGCCTGCAAGCCGGGCAAAGCCGCTGGTTTTCTGCCACGACGCTGGGTGAAATCGCTCCGGCCAATGCCAACGCCATCGCCTGGAATGGCGGTCGCCTGGTCGCCGAGCGCATGCCACTGGGCCAGTTCCTCGCTGAACTGTCGCGCCATCGCCCCGGCGTGCTGCGCTGCGAACCGGCCGTCGCCAGCCTGCCACTGACCGGCGTATTCCCCCTGGCCGACACCGACCGCGTGCTGATCGCATTGCAGCAATCGCTGCCGGTAAAGGTACAGAGCCTGACCCGTTACTGGGTCACGGTGACCGCTGCCTGATTGATCGTTCCCACGCTCCTGCGTGGGAACGATCTGTATCGGCAAAGAAATTTGCGCAGCCCTTGTCGGTTTTACCGACTCGCTCGGGATACCTCTTGAACTCGACCAAGAAGCATTCTCAAGAGGATTATCCAGAATGCCGCATCTGCCCACTTCGACCCGTTCCCGGCTGAGCCTCGCGGTTCGCCACGCCCTGTTCGCCGGCCTGCTTACCGGCGGCCCATTGCTGCTGAGCATGCCGGTGTCCCAGGTCATCGCCAGCGAACAGTCGCGCAGCTACGCCATCCCCGCCGGCCCGCTGGACCAGGCGCTGAACCTTTTTGCCAGCGAAGCCGGCATCCTGCTGTCAGTCGACGCCCAACTCACCGCCGGCAAGCGCAGCCCAGGGCTCAACGGCAATTATTCGGTGGATGAAGGCCTGGCGCGGCTGTTGGCCGGCACCGGCCTGCGGGCGCTCGATACCAATGGCAACTACATGTTGGAAGTGGCGGTGGAGAGTGGCGACGCACTTGAGTTGGAGGCGATAACTGTCACCCAAAGCAGGCTCAACGCGACAACCGAGGGTAGCGGCTCCTACACCGCCGGTGCTGTGACCATTGGCAAGGGCCAGCACACCCTGAGAGAAACGCCGCAGTCCATCACGGTCATGACCCGCAAGTACATGGATGATCAAAACCTTACCAGCATTGATCAGGTCATGGAGAAAACCCCGGGCATCGCGGTGTACGAGTCCCCCATGGGCGGCAAGTACTTCTACTCCCGCGGTTTCATGATGCAGGGGCAGTACCAGTACGACGGCGTGCCTCTGGACGTCGGCGCAGAGTACGTCCAAGCCAATAGCTTCTCCGGCGACATGGCTTACTACGACCGTGTCGAAGTGCTCAAGGGCGCGGCCGGCATGATGAAAGGCTCTGGCGGTTCTGCTGGCGGGGTCAACTTCGTCCGTAAGCGTGGTCAGGATAAGTTCACTACCAGCCTGACACTCTCGGCCGGCTCCTGGGACAACTACCGCGGCCAAGTGGATGTTGGCGGCCCGCTGAACGAGTCGGGAACCCTGCGCGGCCGTGCCGTCATGGCCCAGCAGGATCGCCAGTACTTCTACGACCTCGGCGAACGGGAGGATCAGATCCTCTATGGCGCCCTGGATTATGACCTCACGCCAGACACCACCGTCGGTGTGGGCGTCGCCTATGAAAGTCTGGATGCCACCCCGTGCTGGCATGGCCTTCCCCGCGACAGCAACGGCAAGGACCTGAAGCTGAGTCGCTCCACCTGTCTGGGCGCATCCTGGAACAACTGGGAGAGCGAGCGCACCACCGTCTTCGCAGACCTGTCGCATCGACTGAACGAGGACTGGGCCTTCAAGTTCGCCAGCGTCTACACCCATAACAAGCAGGACATCAAATACGCGCTGTCCGAAACCAGCGGCGGCGTCACCCCAGGCACCACATCGGCACCATCCAGGGTCTATTCGGGCCTGTTCGACTATGACCAGACCGACTACGGCTTCGACGCCTACCTGGATGGCAAATTCGCTGCCTTCGGCCTGGAGCACGAACTGACCGTCGGGGCCAATGCCAGCCGCGGCAAGACCCGTGACCACATGGCGCTCATCGACATGACCGCATTGCTGGGCACGACACAGGACCCGTTCAAGCCGAACGCGCATATCCCTGAACCACCGGACAGCTTCTACGCCCCCAACTCCTATCGTGGCGGCCCGATACCTACCGAGTCGGATACCCGGCAGTTCGGTACCTACGCCACGCTGCGCCTGAAACTCGCCGAGCCGCTGACCTTCGTGTTGGGTTCTCGCGTCAGTTGGTATCGCAACAAGCGCGACTCCTACACCCGCGCCTGGGACTACTGGCAACACGACAGGAGCCAGGAAAACGGCCAGGTCACCCCCTTCGCCGCACTGATCTACGACCTGAACGACAACTGGTCCGTGTATGCCAGCTATGCCGACATCTTCCAGCCTCAGAGCACCTACACCGACGAGTCCAACAGCCCGCTACAGCCCAAGACAGGTGCCAGCTACGAGTTGGGTATCAAGGGTGAGTTGATGCAGGGCCGCGTCAACACGGCATTCAACCTGTTCCGAACCGTCGAAGAGCACCGTGCAGAAGCGAACTACAGCACCAGTTGCCCGGGTTCTTCCGACGGTTTCTGCTACAGCGACGTGGGCAAGGTACGCGCACAAGGCTTCGAAGCGGAAATCAGCGGCGAGGTCGTCGACCGACTTCAGTTGCTGGCAGGCTACACCTATACCCAGACCAGGTACCTGGAAAGCGCCAACCTCGACCCGCAAGAGCCAGCCTTTTCCGTCACCTATTTCCCGCGCCACCTGTTTCGCGCCTGGGCCGACTATCAGTTGCCCGGTGAGCTGGACCGCTGGAACCTCGGCGCCGGCGTGAGCATACAGAGCGACATCGCCTACCGGGATGCGAACGTGAGGCCCGCCGTCAATTCGGTACAGGCTGGTTATGCAATATGGAGCGGCCGCGTGGGCTTTCGTATCGACGAAAACTGGTCTGTCGCGCTCAACGGAAATAACCTGTTCGACAAGAAGTACTACCAGAGCGCAGGTGCCGTGTCCTGGGGCAACTTCTATGGCGAACCGCGTAACTTCATGGTGACCCTAAAAGGAAATTTCTGAGCCCATCAGCCCTGGTTGAAGCGCTCTGCTCTATAGAGCGCTTCAACTCCCCCGAACATCCCGCGCGACACGTTCAAGCTGTTCACCACCTATCGCCTGCAATCGCTGCCGCAACTGAAAGTGGGCGGCGGCGTACGCTGGCAGGGCAAGGAGTACTACAAGGGTTCCGGCCCCAATGGCGAGACCTTCACGCAAGCCCCCTACAGCGTGGTGGATGGCGCAGTACGTCTTCACCCCGAGACCAGTGTTTCGCTGAACCTCAACAATGCGCTCGACGAGACCTACTACACGGCGATCGGCCCACGCGGCTGGTACGGCACGCCGCGCAGCCTGACCGCGAGCCTCAGCAACCCGTTCTGAGCCCTGTGGATAACCGCGCCCGGGCGACATTGCCCTGCAGCTGCGAAGGCGCCGGTGCTCAGGGCATGCAGGTTCCTGATTAGCAATGACGCTCAGCCAAGCGGGAGGCCCGGATGAAATCCGGGAAAGATCGGGCGGCATACCACACCGCCCCGGATTTCATCCGGGCTACAGAGCTGCTGAACGCGTAGGAGCCCGCTTGCGGGCGATGGCAATATCCGGCCCGCACGCGCTGCCGTGGAAGCGGCCCCAGCCCGCACGCTTATCCACAGCCCCCTCAGAACTCGACCTGATAACCCAGGGTGAAGGTGCGCCCACGGCCCTTGAAGTTGTAGTCGTCGGCGATGCGGGCCGATTGCGAGTAGTAGGTGAAGTAATCTTCGTCGAGCAGGTTGTCGACGCCCAGCGACAGGCTGCCCAGCGGCAGGCGGCGGCTGACGCTGGCAGAGAGCAGGGCATAGCCGTCGAACTCTAGGCGCGGATCATCGAAGCTGCGGCTGACGTAGTAGTTGTATTGCAGGTAGCTCGACCAGTCGTCGTTCCAGTTGGCCTGCCAGCTCAGGCTGTACTGATCAGGCGAGATGTTCAGGCCGGTCAGCTTGGTGTCCACCTTGCCGTCGTCGTTGGTATCGGATTTGCCCTGGCTGTGGGCGTAGCTGCCGCGCAGGCTGTGGCGGTCGTCGATGTGCCAGTTGCCGGTCAGCTCATAGCCCTGGATCTCGACCCGCTCGCGATTGGCGAAGTAGTTGCCATCGCTGCTCACCGACAGGCGTTCGCCCAGGTTGGAGAACGACTCGTAGTAGCTCAGCTCCATGTCCACGCGCTCGAAGTTCAGGCGCAGGCCCACTTCGCGCGAACGGGTGATGATCGGCTCCAGCTCCAGCAGGCTTTCCACGTCCAGTCCCGGCTCGTCGAGTCCGCGCAGCACGCGGCCGATGTCGGGCATGCCGAAGCCCTCGGAGTAGCCGCCGTAGAGCTGTGCCCAGTCGGTGGCCTGATAGGTGAAGCCGTAGTTGCTCAGGGTCTTGCCGAACGACACCTTGCCACCGGCGACGCTTACGCCGCCGGCATTGTTGGTGCCCCAGACGGTGCGAAAGTCATCCACGTCCAGTTCGGAGTGCTCGCGGCGCAAGCCGGCCATCAGGGTCAGTTGGTCGGTCAGGTGCAGGTCGCCCTGGAGGAAGCCGGCCTGGTTGTCGTAGGTGGAGGGCGGCACGTAGCTGCGGTGGGTCTGCACCAGCACCTGTTCGCCCTTGTCGCGCATCAGGTCGACGCCGCCGGTCAGGTCGAGCAGGCCATCGAACATGCCGCGGCGGCGCAGGGTCAGCTTGCCGCCCCATTTTTCCGAGTCGCTGCGGCTCTGCTCCCACAGCGTGCCGACCGGGGCGATGCTCGGGTCCTGGAAGGCCGCCGACATCAGCGCGCCGAACTGGCCGCGGTAACGCTGGTGGTAGAGCTGCAGGTCGAGCACGTTGCCGTAGAGGTCCTGAATGTTGTAGCTGAAGCTGTACTGGCGGTTCTCGTTGAAGGCCGGATCGCCCTGCGGATCGCCCTTGCGTGCAGTGCTGGGAATGCCGGCGGCGCGGTCGCCAAGCACCGGCACATAGTCATTGTTGCCCTTGAGCTCGTAGTGGTTGGCGCTGAACTGCAGGTGCTGCACGTCGTCGAGCCAGTAGCCGAGCTTGAACATCAGGTCATGGTCGCGGGTGTCCTGGATCTCGCCGGGGTAGGCGACGCCGATCAGGTCGTCGTTGGCGTCGTAGAAGGCGCCGCGCTCCTGCCAGGTGGCGCCGAACAGGGTTTCCCAGTCGCCATGCAGCGCGCTGACCCGGTAGTTCATCTTGTAGCCCAGGCCGTCGTTGCTGAAGCGGTCATCGCTTTCCAGGCTGACCCCGGCGTGCTGGCTGACGCCATTGCCCTCGGGACGACGGCTGATGAAGTTGACGATGCCGCCGGTGGCACCGCCGCCATGTTCGGCCGAGGCGCCGTGGATCACCTCGATGCGTTCGACCTGCGCCAGGTCGAAGGTGTAGCTGCTGCGCCCGTCGTTGCGAATCGAGCTGGCCTGCGGCACGCCGTCGACGAGAAACTGCGGCGTGCGGCCGCGCAGCGTTTCACCGGCATTGGACATCTTCTGCCGGCTTGGCGAATAGGACGGGATCAGACTGCTCAGCACCTGGCCCAGGTCGCTGCTCAGCGCCAGCTGCTGCTCGATCTGCTGGCGGTCGATGACGGTCACGCGCTGGCTGGTCTGCCCCACAGCGGTATCGCTGCGCAGAGTGCTGACCGTGACGGAGTCCAGCTCCAGCACATCGCCGTTGGCCGAGCGTTGCTGTGGCTGGCGCTCCAGCCCGTAGACGCCCTCGCCCTGGCGCACCGCGCGCAGGCCGCTGCCCTGCAGCAAGCGGGCAAAACCTTCCTCCACTTCGAAGGTGCCCTGCAGGCCCTGGCTGCTTTGGCCCTGCAGCGCGGCCGAATCGAACGACAGGGCGACGCCGGCGGCGCTGGCGTAACGGTTGAGCACTTCGGCCAGCGGCCCGCCGGCGATCTGATAAGCGTGCGGCGCCGGCGTATCGGCGAGGCTCAGCACCGGCAATGCCCCGCCCAAGAGCAGACCGGAGCAAAGCAGGGCGTGACGGATGGCGGTGCGAAGCGGAGAGCGAGCGGAGCGGTGTGACGGCATGCGGGTTCCCTGGCAGCTGGCTGCGAAGTGATTGTCTGCAGGGAGGGTCGAAACAGCGCGGCAGAAAGTGCAAATGGTGAAGCATTTTTCTCATATTGGTGCGAGCACCTGCGTTTTGAAGGCTCTGCTGTCATGCCTGGCGGCACTGGAATCTGTGTAACCCCAACGGACGTGGAGCGTCCTCGGCTGCGGTCCCGCGGGGCGTGGAAACGATCAAAGATCAGGCGGACGTATGATTTCTGTAGGAGCGGCTTCAGCCGCGATCTGCGTTTAACGATGGTGTCCACACTTTGCGTAGGCGCCGGCGTTCGTGACGCTCCGCGTCATGCTGGCAGCGCTGGAGTCTGTGCAGCCCCAACGGGCGCGGAGCGTCCTCGGCTGCGTTCCCGCGGGGCGTGGAAACGATCAAAGATCAGGCGGACGTAAGGTTTCTGTGGGAGCGGCTTCAGCCGCGATCTGCGTTCAGGCGCCGCGCGGGATCAGCGTCACCCAGTAATCGGTGCGTCGCACCACTTTTACCGGGAAGCTGTGCTCCAGCGCCGCCAGGGCGCGGTCGGTGTCGGCCAGGGGGAAACTGCCGGAGACCTTCAACCCGGCCAGAGTCGGGTCGAGGCGCAGCACGCCGTGGCGATAACGCGCCAGTTCGGCGATTACCTCGCCCAGCGGCCGGTCGAGGGCGATCAGGCTGCCCTGGGTCCAGGCCGCCGTGGCGGCATCGTTGGCGCGTTGCGGCTCCAGTCGCTCCGCATCGAAGCGCAGCTGGTGCCCGGCGGCGAGCGGCTGCATCGCTTGCAGGTGGCGCAGCGGGGCCACCTCCACGTCCCGCTCCAGCACCGCGACATGGCTGCCCTGCTCATCGCTGCGCACGCAAAAACGCGCACCCTGGCAGCGCACCAGACCATGCCGGGTTTCCACCAGCAGCGGCCGCGCCTCGTCCGGGCTGTCGATCATCGCCTCGCCACCGAGCAGACGCAGCAGGCGGCGCTGCCCATCGACATGCCACTGCGCGGCGCTGGCGGTACCCAGCATCAGCTGGCTGCCATCGCTCAAACGCCACTGCTGGCGCTCGCCCACGCCGCTGCGGTAGTCGGCCAGCCAGTAGCGGCGGGTATCGTTCTGCCAGGCGAACCAACCCAGCGGCAGTGCCAGCCCGGCCAGCGCCAGGCTGCCGAGCAGGCGACGCCGTCCATGGTCCACGCCGCGCAGGGTCGATGACGCCACCGGCCCGGGCAACAGGCCCAGTTGTTCACGCAGTTTCTCGATCTGCTGCCAGGCCTGACGATGCAGTTCGTCGGCGTCGTACCAGCGCTGCCAAGCCTGCTGCTCGCTGGCATCGCCATGACCGGAACAGAGCCGCGCGTACCAACCGCTGGCCGCCTTGAGCGCGGCGCGTTGCGCCTCGTTCACGATTGCCAGCCGGCCTGCAGCAGGCAGCAATGCTCTACGGCTCGGGCCATGTAGCTGTTCACGCTACGCAGGGAGATACCCAGGCGAGCCGCGATCTGCACGTAGGTGAGGCCGTCGAGTTGGGACAGGATGAACACCTCGCGCACCTTGCGGCCGAGCCCGGCAAGCATGCGATCGACCTCCACCAGCGCCTCCAGCAGCAGGGCCTGCTGCTCGGCGCTGGGTTGCTCGGCCTGCGGCTGCAGGGCCAGCGCATCGAGGTAGGCCTGCTCCAGCGAGCGCCGGCGCAGAAAGTCGACCATCAGGCCGCGCGCCACGGTGGCCAGGTAGTCGCGCGGCTCGCGGATGCTCGCGGCATTGCCGGCCCGCAGCAGGCGCACGAAGGTGTCCTGGGCCAGGTCGGCTGCATCGCAGCCGTTGCCCAGACGCCGCCGCAGCCAGCCCTGCAGCCAGCTGTGATGATCGCGGTAGAGGGAGTGCAGCAGCTGAGCGTCGGCGGACATGCGCAGGATTTCTTAACAAATGACAATGAATCGCATTGTCATTCGTCCCGTGGCGCTTGGCAACCTCGCCGCAGCGGCCGGCTCAGAACTCCACTTCGTAACCGAGGGTGAAAGTGCGCCCGCGGCCCTGATAGTCGTACAGGTAGGCCGGACCGTACGCTGGCGAATAGAACAGCGCGGCGCGCTGACCCCAGACGGTGCTGTAGCGCCTGTCCAGCAGGTTCTGGATACCGGCGCTGAAGGTACCGAAGTCGGTGTCCTGACGCGCGCTGAGGTCGAAGGTGGTGTAACCCTCGATGCGATGTCCGGCGTCGTCGCTCAGGTCCATTGCGTGGTTGCCCTGCAGGCGAAGGCTGCGCCGCTCGTCGCTCCAGCCCACGAATGCGGTGGTCTTGGACAGCGAAGCGTAGCGCGCATCGCGTTTGATCCAGTCGCCGTCGTCGTCCTCCTCTTCGGAGCGCACCAGGTGCAGGGTGGTGCCGGCCTGCCAGCCGCTGTCGAAGTCGCGGCTCAGCGCGGCCTCGAAACCGAAGTCGCGGCTCTTCTGTTCGTCGACGTTGATGGTCAGGGTGGCGCTGTCAGTGTTAATCACCTTGTCCGACCAGATGTAGTAGAACGCCGCCTGAGCCTGCCAGTAGGCATCGTTGAAGCGCCAGCCCACCTCCACCTGGCGGCTCTTGATGCCGGCCAGCGGATTGTCCGCCACCGACAGTCCGGCGCGGCCGTAGTACTTGGCCGGATCGGCCAGCTCGAAACCTTCGCTGTAGTTGCTCCACAGCTGGTGACCGTTGGCGAAGTCATAGAGCGCGCCGAAGTTGTACAGGCCGACTTCGTAGTCGTTGCTGCCGCCGGGTACGCCGCGAAAATCTCCGACCTCGACATCCATGTGCTGCTGGCGGGCGCCGGCGGACAGGCTCAGGTGCTGGGTCAGTTGCCAGTCCAACTGGGCGTAGGCCGACAGCCCGTCGACCACATAGCTGGGGTAGCGCGCAGCGCTGCTCTGGGTGTCCAGTTCCAGGCCGCCGCTGTCCGAAGAGCGCTGTGCGTCGAAGACATTCTGCGTAGCGTTGAAACGCTCATGATCGAGGTCCAGACCATAGGTCAGCTTGATATCGTCCCACTGCTTGCTGAACAGCCCCTTGAGGCCGCTGACCTCGAAGTTCTGCTGCGAGCCGGCGAAGTAGATGCCGGTGCTGCCCCGCGGACTGCCGGCGTTGTAGTAGGGGAAGGGGTGGAAATTGTTGTCCTCGCGGCGGTAGTAGCCCTGCAGGTAGAAGTCCTGGCCGAGCAGTTCGCTGTTGCGGTAGCTGGCATTGATCAGGGTGCGGCGGGTGCGCGGCTTGAGGTCGGTGTCGAGGCCGTTGCGAATCTCGGCATCATCGAGGTCCGAGGGCGCGTTGGCGTTGAGGTTGGGGAAGTAGATGCCGGTGCTGCCGTCGTTGCCGGAGTCGTAGTACTGCGCCAGCAGGTCGAGCTGCTGGGTGTCGTCGAGGCGCACGGCGAGGTTGCCGAGCACGTCCACGGAGCGGTTGTACTGCAGGTCGGTCTGCGTGTTGTCGAGGAACACCTGCTCGCCGTCGGCATCGTAGAAGGCTTCGTTCTTCTCCAGGGAGACGCCGAGGCGGCCCTGCACGCGCTCGTTGCCGCCGCTGACCGCCTGCGCCAGGCGCGTGGACAGGTCATCGCTGTTGTTGAAGCCGCTGGTGACGCTGGCGTTGCTTTGAAAGCGCGCCGGGCCGGCTTCGCCTTTACGCGTGACGATATTGATGATGCCGCCGGTGGCACCGCCGCCGTACAGAGCGCTGGCGCCGGAGAGCACCTCGACGCGCTCGACGTTGAACGGGGCGATGCTGTCGAACTGGCGCGAGAGGCCGCGCGAACTGTTCTGACTAACGCCGTCGATCATCACCAGCACGCCGCGTCCGCGCATGTTCTGGCCGTAGTTGGTGCGGCCTTCCGGGCCCAGGTCGAGGCCTGGCACCAGCTTGCCGAGTGCCTCCTTGAGGCTGACGCCGGTGTCGAGCTGCTCGCGCAGCTGCTTCTGCTCGACTACCCAGACGGTGCCGGGAATGGCGCTGATCTGCGTCGGCGTGCGCGACGCCACCTGGATCTGCATGGCGTCCAGGCGCACCCGCTCGCGGTTGCTCTGCGCCTCGCCGGTCGGCGCAGCGTTGCGCTGCAACAGCACGCTGTGCTCATCGGTGAAGGTCCAGCTCACGCCGCTGCCTTCGAGCAGGCGCTGCAGCGCCTCGCGGGCGGTGAAGCTGCCCTGCAGGCCGGGGTTGGGCAGGCCCTGCAGGTCGCTGGAGTTGAACAGCAGGTGCAGCCCGGCCTGATCGGCGAACTGGGTCATGGCACCATCCAGGTCGCTGGCGCTGATGTGCAGGTCATAGCGGGTCGGCTCGGCGGCCTGGGCCAACGGCCAGGCAGTGCCGATCAGGGTCGCGAAGGCGAGGGCGCGGTGCAGGGCAGAAACGGGATGGCGCATGGCGGGTTATCCGTGTCGTGTGGCAGTTTCGTTTTTGGGAATAAGTCGCGTTCCCCTCTACGACGAAACGCCCGATACGATCCTGCAGTGCCGGATGAAAATTATTTTTGCCGGGCCAGCTATGGCTCAGCCTCGGCCCCGGATTGCATCCGGGCTACCGACTGGCCAGACAACTGTAGGAGCGGCTTCAGCCGCGATTCACGCTTCGAAAGCTCGCCGCTGAAGAGCGTCTACCACCAGGCGGCGTCCGAACCTCAGCGCGGTTGCACCAGCACCAGCCAGGGCAGGCGGGTGATGCGCAGCGGCTGCAGGCGCTCCAGATTGGCCAGCAGGGCTTCTGGCTGGTCGAGGTCGACCACGCCGCTGATGCGCTGTTCGCGAAGCGCGGCATCCTCAATGAGGATGCGCCCCGGCAGGTAGCGCTCCAGTTCGGCCAGCACTTCGCCGAGCGGGCGTTGATTGAAGATCAGCTTGCCGCGCTGCCAGGTACTGGCGTTATCCAGGTCCAGCACCTGCAGCGGCCCGGGCGCCTGCTGCTGGCGATAGTCGAGCCGCTGGCCGGCGTCGACACGCACGCCCGGCGCCGCGCCGCTGCGCACCTGCACCACGCCTTCGCTGACCTCCACCTGCACCCGATCGGCGCGCAGGGCAACATCAAACCGCGTGCCCACAGCGCGGACCTGCCCGTCGGCGGCCTGCACCACGAACGGCCGCTGGGCATCCTTGGCCACCTCGAACAGCGCCTGGCCGCGCTGCAACTCCAGGTCCCGGGCGTCGGCGGAGTAACGCACCGACAGCGCGCTGTCGCTGTTGAGCCAAACCCTGCTGCCGTCCTCCAGCTCGATCAGGCGGCGTTCCCCGACTGCGGTGTAATAGTCGGCGCTGAGGTTTTCCAGCAGTTGCAGACGACCGAGCAGTGTCAGTAGCAGGCCCAGGCAGAG
>NZ_DJSX01000009.1:0-166342 GCF_002439135.1 Pseudomonas sp. UBA6323
GTGATGCCGGCCTTCGTCGGCCTCGCCAACTGGATGATCCCGCTGATGATCGGCGCGCCGGACATGGCGCTGCCGCGGATGAACAACTTCAGCTTCTGGCTGCTGCCGGCGGCCTTCGGCCTGCTGGTCTCGACGTTGTTCATGGAAGGCGGCGGGCCGAACTTCGGCTGGACCTTCTACGCGCCGCTGTCGACCACCTACGGGCCGGAGAGCACCACCTTCTTCATCTTCGCCATCCACCTGATGGGCATCAGTTCGATCATGGGGGCGATCAACGTGGTCGCCACCATCCTCAACCTGCGTGCCCCGGGCATGACCCTGATGAAGATGCCGCTGTTCGTCTGGACCTGGCTGATCACCGCCTTCCTGCTGATCGCGGTGATGCCGGTACTGGCCGGCTGCGTGACCATGATGCTGATGGACATCCATTTCGGCACCAGCTTCTTCAATGCCGCCGGCGGTGGTGACCCGGTGCTGTTCCAGCACGTGTTCTGGTTCTTCGGCCACCCCGAGGTGTACATCATGATCCTGCCCGCCTTCGGTGCGGTCAGCTCGATCATCCCGGCCTTCGCGCGCAAGCCGCTGTTCGGCTACACCTCGATGGTCTACGCCACCGCGGCGATCGCCTTCCTGTCGTTCATCGTCTGGGCGCACCACATGTTCACCGTCGGCATTCCGCTGACCGGCGAGCTGTTCTTCATGTACGCCACGATGCTGATCGCCGTGCCCACCGGGGTGAAGGTGTTCAACTGGGCGAGCACCATGTGGCAGGGCTCGATGACCTTCGAGGCGCCGATGCTGTTCTCGGTGGCCTTCGTCATCCTCTTCACCATCGGTGGTTTCTCCGGCTTGATGCTGGCCATCGCGCCGTCGGACTTCCAGTACCACGACACCTACTTCGTGGTGGCGCACTTCCACTACGTGCTGGTGCCGGGTGCGATCTTCGGCATCTTCGCCTCGGCCTACTACTGGCTGCCGAAGTGGACCGGCCACATGTACGACGAAACCCTGGCCAAGCTGCACTTCTGGATGAGCTTCATCGGCATGAACCTGGCGTTCTTCCCGATGCACTTCGTCGGCCTGGCCGGCATGCCGCGGCGTATCCCCGACTACAACATGATGTTCGCCAACTTCAATATGGTCTCCAGCATCGGCGCCTTCATGTTCGGCGCGACCCAGTTGCTGTTCCTGTTCATCGTCATCAAGTGCATCCGCAGCGGCAAGCCGGCGCCGGCCAAGCCCTGGGACGGTGCCGAAGGCCTGGAGTGGACGGTGCCGTCACCGGCGCCCTATCACACCTTCAGCACGCCGCCGGAAGTGAAATAGGAGGTCTGCCGTGAGCGAGGTCATCGCGACGCGTCGCCTGGTTACCCGTCTGCTGGTCGTGGTGGTGGTGATGTTCTGCTTCGGCATCTTCATCCTGCCGCCGTTCTACGACGCCATGTGCCGGGTCTTCGGCATCAACGGCAAGACGGCCGGGGCCTACCAGGGCGAGCAGTTGGTGGATGAGCGGCGCCAGGTGCGCGTGCAGTTTCTCGCCACCAACGCTGCCGGCATGGTCTGGGAGTTCGGACCAGAGGCTGACGAGATACTGGTCCATCCGGGTGAGGCGCGCGACATGCTGTTCGTTGCCTACAACCCTAGCGACAAGCCGATGAGCGCGCAGGCGATTCCCAGCGTATCGCCTTCGAAGGCGGCGGCCTTCTTTCACAAGACCGAGTGCTTCTGCTTCACCCAGCAGGTGCTGCAACCGGGCGAGCGAATCGAGATGCCGGTGCGCTTCATCGTCGACCGCGACCTGCCGCAAGACGTGAAGCACCTGACCCTTGGCTACACCCTGTTCGATATCACCGAACGCAAACCGCCAGTGGCACAGGCGACCCTTGCTCGGGCGACTCCATAAGGAGAACAACAATGTCGAGTCACGAAAGTCACGAGAACTATTACGTACCGGCACAAAGCAAATGGCCCATCGTCGCCAGTGTCGGTCTGCTGGTCAGCTTCTACGGCATAGGAACCTGGTTCAACGACCTCTCGGCCAACCGGGAAAGCTCGAACGGGCCGATGATCTTCTTCGTCGGTGGGCTGATTCTGGCCTGGATGCTGTTCGGCTGGTTCGGCAACGTTATCAAGGAAAGCCGTGCCGGCCTCTACAGCGCGCAGATGGACCGCTCCTTCCGCTGGGGCATGAGCTGGTTCATCTTTTCCGAGGTGATGTTCTTCGCCGCCTTCTTCGGCGCCCTGTTCTACATCCGCATGTGGTCCGGCCCCTGGCTCGGCGGTGAGGGTGACAAGGGCGTTGCCAACATGCTCTGGGAAGGCTTCGAATACAGCTGGCCAATGCTGCAGAACCCCGACTCCAAACTGTTCCCGCCACCGAGCGGGGTGATCGACCCCTGGCATCTGCCGCTGGTCAACACCATCCTGCTGGTGTCCTCCAGTTTCACCATCACCTTCGCTCATCATGCCCTGAAGAAGAACCACCGCGGCCCGCTCAAGGCCTGGCTGGCTGCGACCATCGTGCTGGCGCTGGCGTTCCTGTTCTTTCAGGTCGAGGAGTACATCGAGGCCTACACCGAGCTGGGGCTGACCCTGGGCTCGGGGATCTATGGCGCGACCTTCTTCATGCTCACCGGCTTCCACGGTGCGCACGTGACGCTGGGCACCATCATTCTGATCGTGATGCTGGTGCGCATCACGCGCGGGCATTTCGATGCCGATCAGCACTTCGGGTTCGAGGCGGCCGCCTGGTATTGGCACTTCGTCGACGTGGTCTGGCTCGGCCTGTTTATCTTCGTCTACGTCTTGTAGCGCAGCCTCACCAGGTGACGTGAGAGACCAGTTGCCCTGAATAGAAGCCCCAGGCGATCAGGGCAACGGTAATGGCGGTGAGGCCGACACGGACAGTCAGAGCGCCTACCACGCGGGAACCATGGCCTTCGTCCTTGACCAGGAAGAACAGGCCGCTGAACAGGCTGGCGAGCGTAGCCAGCAGCATTAGGATGATCGCGGCCTTGAGCATGCGGGACTCCGGGGGATTAAGTTGATGCAATGCAGTATAGCCAGCAACCTCGACCGTCACGGCAGGGCGCAATGAGCGCCTTCCGTCCCGGTTGGCTGCCCAGCCTGCTGGTTGCCCTGCTGCTGCCGGGCCTGATCTGGCTGGGCTTCTGGCAGTTGCAGCGCGGCGATGAGAAGCGCCAGCTGCTGGCCAGTTTCGAGGCGCGGCGTCAGGCCGAGCCCGCCAGCCTCGAGCGGCTCGAGCCCATGCCTGACCCGGCCTATCGCCGCGTCCAGCTGCGCGGCCACTTTGACGACGAACACAGTCTTCTGCTCGATAGCCGCGTCCGCGATGGCCACGCTGGTGTCGAGTTGCTGCAACCCTTCTATGACCAGTCCAGCGGCCTCTGGGTGCTGCTAAACCGCGGCTGGTTGCCCTGGCCTGACCGCCGTACACCGCCGCAGTTCGATACCCCGGATGGCGTGCTGCAGCTCACGGCCTGGATCTACGTCGCGCCTTCCGGCGGCCTGAATCTGCGCTCCGGCGCGGCGACCGATGGCTGGCCACGGCTCATTACTCAGGTCGAGGCGGAAAATCTCTGGCAGCAACTGGGCCGCGGCGGGTTGCCGTTCGAGGCGCGCCTTGAACCGGGGCCAGCCAGTTACCGCGTCGACTGGCCGGTGGTGAGCATGAGCCCGAGCAAGCATCTGGGCTACGCGGTGCAATGGTTCGCCCTGGCCGCCGCGCTGCTTGGCCTGTTCATCTATCTCGGAATTCACAACGCACGGGAGAGCCGTCATGAACCCAGCCATCGCCATGCCTGAGGCGCCGCGCAAGGGGCGTGGTCGCCTGCAGTTGCTACTGATCCTGGCCATTGCCATCGGCCCGATGTTTCTCGCCAGTGCCATGTACCAGTGGCGCTTCTGGGTGCCGGAGACGCGCAGTTACCACGGGGTGCTGATCGGTGACGGCCGCACCCTGGCCGACCTCGGCGTCCAGGGTGAGGTCGAGCCCGGTTGGCAGATTCTGGTGACGGCACCGGGCGCGTGCGAAGCGGACTGTCAGCAGTTGGTTTACCTGGCGCGGCAGATCCAGATCGGCCTCAACCGCGAGACGTCCCGCGCCAGCCACGGTCTTGCGCTGGCCGAGCCGCTGACCGCCGACTACGACGCCACGCTCAAGCGCGAGTACCCGCAGCTGGGACGCTACCGGCTGGATCTGCAGGCCTACGACAAGGCCGCCGAAGCGGTACCCGGTGCGCAGCTGTGGCTGGTCGACCCGCACGGCAATCTGGTGCTGCGTTATCCCGCCGGCAGCAATGGCAAGGCGATTCTCGATGATCTGCGTTACCTGCTGAAAATTTCCCTGATCGGCTGACGCTGCGCTCTGTCCATATCGACAGCGCGCCAAGCCAAGTGCACAAGGAGTCGACATGCACAAACCCGGTTACCGTCTAGCGTTGTTCGCGACCCTCCTGACCGTGGTGGTGGTGCTGTTAGGTGCCTACACCCGCCTGACCCATGCCGGCCTGGGTTGCCCGGACTGGCCGGGTTGCTACGGTTTTCTCGGCGTGCCGATGAGCGAGCACAAGCAGGCCATCGCCGAGGCGCGCTTTCCCGAGGCGCCGGTGGAGGTCGCCAAGGGCTGGTACGAGATGATCCACCGCTACTTCGCCGGCGCGCTCGGGCTGGTGATCCTGATCATCGCTGTCCAGGCCGTGCGCCGTCGTGAGGAGTCGACGCAACCCGTCAAACTGCCGCTGGCGATCCTGGCGCTGGTGATCCTGCAGGGCGCCTTCGGCATGTGGACGGTCACCCTGCAGCTCTGGCCGCAGGTGGTCACCGCTCACCTGCTCGGCGGCTTCGCCACCTTGAGCCTGCTCACCTTGCTCACCTTGCGCCTGTCGGGGCGCTACGCCCCGCTGCAAATGGCGGGGCGCCTGCGTGCACTGGCGGCTGCCTGCCTGCTGCTGGTGATCGGGCAGATTGCCCTCGGCGGCTGGGTCAGCTCCAACTATGCCGCGGTCGCCTGTGTCGACCTGCCCACCTGCCATGGCGAGTGGTGGCCGGCGATGGACTTCGGCAAGGGATTTCATCTGACCCAGCATATCGGCCCCAACTACCTGGGCGGGCAACTCGACAGCGATGCGCGCACCGCCATCCACATGAGCCATCGCATCGGCGCGCTGCTGGTAACGCTGGCGCTGCTGGTGCTGGCCTGGCGGCTGCGAGCGGCCAGGCTGCCGCGCCTGGCCGGTCTGCTGCTGCTGGCGCTTGCCGCGCAGGTCAGCCTGGGCATCAGCAACGTGATCTTCCACCTGCCGCTGCTGGTGGCGGTGGCGCACAACGCTGGTGGCGCGGCCCTGCTGCTGACTATGGTGCTGATCAACTATCGCCTGCGGAGCGCTTCTGCGACGACTTGTAAAACATCCGATCTGGCGGAACGGCGCACGACGCTCGTTTCCAGCGGTCTGGTTCAAGGTCGGTAAATAACGAATCAGGGAGAAATGCCATGGCGACAATGCTGCGCACCCACTCCGAACGCGCCACCTGGCGCGATTATCTGGAGCTGACCAAGCCACGGGTGGTGATGCTGATGCTGATCACCTCGCTGGTCGGCATGTTCCTCGCCACTCGTGCAGGCGTGCCCTGGACCGTGCTGCTGTTCGGCAACCTCGGTATCGGCCTGTGCGCCGGCGCGGCGGCTGCGGTCAACCATGTGGTGGACCGGCGCATCGACTCGATCATGGCGCGTACGCACAAGCGTCCGGTCACCGCGGGACGCGTCTCGCCGGTGGCGGCGCTGACCTTCGCCCTGGCCCTGGCCGTTGCCGGCATGAGCCTGCTGATGGTGTTCACCAACGAGCTCGCCGCCTGGATGACCCTGGCCTCATTGCTCGGCTATGCAGTGATCTACACCGGCTTTCTCAAGCGCGCGACGCCGCAGAATATCGTCATCGGCGGCCTGGCGGGCGCTGCGCCGCCGCTGCTGGGCTGGGTCGCTGTCACCGGTCACCTGAGTGCCGAGCCGCTGCTGCTGGTGCTGATCATCTTCGCCTGGACGCCGCCGCATTTCTGGGCCTTGGCCATCCACCGCAAGGAAGAATACGCCAAGGCCGACATTCCCATGCTGCCGGTGACCCACGGTGAGCACTACACCAAGGTGCATATCCTGCTTTACACCCTGGTGATGTTCGCGGTGACGCTGCTGCCTTACGCCATCCACATGAGCGGCCCGCTTTACCTGGCCTGCGCTGTGCTGCTGGGCGGCCGCTTCCTGCACTGGGCCTGGGTGCTGTACCGTGACAGCAAACCGCACGCCGCGATCAACACCTTCAAGTACAGTATCTGGTATCTGTTCCTGCTGTTTATCGCTTTGCTGGCGGATCACTATCTGTTGCTGAACATTTAAGGCTCTTCATGACGCGTACCCACACAACGGTTTTCGTTCTTGTCGCAATCGTGGCCCTGGTGCTGGGGCTAACCGTCAATAAGGTGCTCAGCAGCAAGAGCCAGGGCGACCCGGCGGCGTTGCTCGATGCCGGGATCGTCCTGCTGCCGCAAAACCGCAGCCTACCAGCGCTGAGCCTGGTCGATCAGGACGGCAAGGAAGTTGCGGTCGATCAGCTCAAAGGCGACTGGAAGCTGCTGTTCTTCGGCTACACCTTCTGCCCGGACATCTGCCCGGCCACCCTGGCCCAGCTGCGCCAGTTGCAGGGACAGTTACCCGAAGAAACCCGCGCGCGGCTCGAGGTAGTGATGGTCAGCGTCGACCCGCACCGCGATACACCGGAGCAGTTGAGCAAGTACCTGGGCTTCTTCAATGCGGGCTTCAAGGGCCTGACCGGCGAAGAGGAAACCCTGCAGAAGTTCGCCAACTCGGTGAGCATCCCCTACATCCCGGCCGACACCAGCAAGGAAAACTACACCGTCGATCACAGCGGCAACCTGGTGATCATCGGCCCGGATGGCACCCAGCGCGGCTTCATCCGCGCGCCGATCAACAATGCCAAGCTGGCCGATCAACTGCCGGGCCTGGTTTCCGGTAGCTGATCCGCTTACCACCATCAATGCTGTAAGGCACAGTTTCCCGGATTTCATCCGGGCTACGGCCCGACGCAGACCCGTAGGGTGGGTTAGCGGCGCAAAGCCCCGGTCGCATAAACGCAACTGAACTTGGCGCGCCGCGTAACCCACCAGGCAATGGATGGCGCTGCGCCGACGGTGGGTTACGCCGCCGTAGGAACAGAGAGAGTTATTCAGCAATGCGTTACAGGTGGCTAACTCATCCTACGAAACGCGTCGATCTCACTACAGTGCGAATGGCAGCGGCACGTTGACCTGCTGACGCTGCGCCAGGCGGCGTTGGAATTCGGCTGGGTCGTGGATCAGCACTTCCTGCCCGGCGAAGGATTCGGCGGCGATCAGGCGTGATAGCCAGAAGCGCACGCAGGCCACGCGCAGCATGGCCGGCCACAGCTCCGCTTCGGCCGCGCTGAACGGACGAAGCGCCGCATAGGCGCCGAGCAGAGCGCGGGCGCGAGCGCCGTCGAGGCTGCCGTCTTCGTGCGAGCACCAGTCGTTGAGGGTGATCGCCAGGTCATAGAGCATCGGCCCGGAGCAGGCGTTGTAGAAGTCGATCACCCCGGCCAGATGGTTGCCGTCGAACAGCACGTTGTCGCGGAACAGATCGGCATGCAGGTTCGCCCGCGGCAGAGCGAGGATGCGCGGTTTCAGCTCGGCGATCTCGGCCAGTGCATCACGCAGCAGCGGCGACGCCTGCTCGTCGAGTTTCAGGGCCTGGCTCGGACCTTCGGCTAGCATCCAGTCCAGACCGCGGTCGCTGCGGCGTTCGATGGGCGTATCACGCGTGGCCAGGTGAATCCGTGCCAGCAGGCTGCCCACCTCCTGGCAGTGGTGGGCGTTAGCCTCGCGCACATGCTTGCCGGAAAGCCGCGGCTGCAGCAGTGCCGGCTTCTCCGCCAGGCTGCGCAGTGCCGCGCCGTCCTGCGTGCGCAGGGCGTAGGGCACCGGCAGGCCGGCGTCGTGGAGCACGTCGAGCAGTTCGATGAAAAATGGCAGGTCGGCCACCGGGCCGCGTTCGACCAGGGTCAGGACGTACTCGCCCTGCTCCAGGCTGACGAAGAAGTTGCTGTTTTCGCTACCCGCAGCAATGCCCTGGAAGTCACGCAACCGCCCAAGCCCGTAGGGCGCCAGGAAGACTTCGAGCTGATGACGCTCCAGGGGGGTGAATACCGACATATCAGACCTTAATCGCTTACCAGCTAAAGATTTCCCACGAAGGGATCAGCATGTCCGGATCGTCCGAACGTACGAAGTTGCCGTCGCTGCCATCGGCGCGAACGAGAAAGTAGGGTTTGCCGTTCTTCGGAATGACCTTGATGGCATAAAGGAAGCCATTGACCCGGTATTCCTGAATGGTGCGGTCGCCGACCTGGCGAATGGTCACGTCCGGGTCGCCCGAGACCGGGTCATCGGCATGTGCGGCAAGCGGAAGACAGGCCAGCACCCCGACCAGCAAAAGGCGATTCAATGTACCCATGATAACCTTGCTCCTTGATATTCACCGATGCAGCCATTCTACCGCTGCACCCGCCGAAAAGGTTGATCCCGCGCATGAGCCAAGCTCCCCTCGTTCTGGTCGACGGTTCCTCGTACCTGTACCGCGCCTTCCACGCCCTGCCGCCGCTGACCACCTCCAGGGGCATGCCCACCGGAGCGGTAAAGGGCGTGCTGAACATGCTCAAGAGCCTGCGCAAGCAGTACCCGAACAGCCCGTTCGCCGTGGTCTTCGACGCCAAGGGCGGCACTTTCCGTGACGAGTTGTTCGCAGAATACAAGGCCAATCGCCCGTCCATGCCGGACGAACTGCGGGTGCAGGTCGAGCCGCTGCATGCCAGCGTGCGTGCCCTTGGCCTGCCGCTGCTGTGCGTCGAAGGCGTGGAAGCCGATGACGTGATCGGCACCCTGGCCCGCCAGGCCGCCGGCGAAGGTTGCGACGTGGTGATTTCCACCGGTGACAAGGACATGGCGCAGTTGGTCTGCCCGCACGTTACGCTGGTCAACACCATGACCGGAAGCGTGTACGACATCGATGGCGTGAAAGGGAAGTTCGGCGTCGGCCCTGAACTGATCATCGACTACCTGGCGCTGATGGGCGACAAGGTCGACAACATTCCCGGCGTACCGGGCGTGGGCGAAAAAACCGCGCTCGGCCTGCTGGTCGGGGTCGGCGGTGGCCTGGATGTGCTCTACGCCAACCTGGATAAGATTCCCGAGTTGCCGATTCGCGGCGCCAAGAGCCTGCCGGCCAAGCTCGAGGAGCACCGCGACATGGCTTATCTGTCGTATCAGCTGGCGACCATTAAGACCGACGTGCCATTGAACATCGCCATCGACTCGCTGCATCCCGGCGAGCCGGACCTTGCCGCCCTGGCCGAACTGTACGGTCAGCTGGAATTCAAGAACTGGCTCGACGACTTGCTGCGCCAGAACAAGACGCTGGCGGCCAAGACAGTGACCCCTGCCGGCGACCTGTTCGCCGAGTCGGCCGGCGAGGCCGTCGAAGACGCGGCCGAGCCAGCGCCGGCCAGCGCCGGTGACTACCAACTGGTGCTGGAGCAGGCGCAGTTCGATGAGTGGCTGAAGAAACTGGAGCAGGCCGAGCTGATCGCCTTTGACAGCGAGACCACCAGCCTCGATGCCCAGCAGGCGCAACTGGTCGGTCTGTCGTTCGCGGTCAAGGCCGGTGAGGCTGCCTACGTGCCGCTGGCGCACAGTTATATGGGCGTGCCGCAGCAGCTCGATCGCGATGCGGTGCTCAAGGCGCTCAAACCGATCCTCGAAGACCCGGCCAAGGCCAAGGTCGGCCAGCATGCCAAGTACGACGTCAACGTCCTGGCCAACGCCAGCACACCTATCATGGTGCAGGGCGTGGCCTTCGACACCATGCTCGAATCCTACGTGCTGGACTCCACCGCCACCCGTCACGACATGGACAGCCTGGCGTTGAAGTACCTGAATCACAGCACCATTCGCTTCGAGGACATCGCCGGCAAGGGCGCCAAGCAGCTGACCTTCGATCAGATCGCCCTGGAACAGGCCGGCCCCTATGCCGCCGAAGACGCCGACGTGACCCTGCGCCTGCACCAGGAGTTGTGGCGCCGCCTCGAAGCCGTGCCGTCCCTGGCCAAGGTGCTGCGCGAAATCGAAATTCCGCTGATGCCGGTGCTGGCGCGCATCGAGCGCAACGGCGCGCTGGTCGATGCCAAGCTGCTTGGCGAGCAGAGCGTCGAACTGGGCGAGAAACTGGTGGAGCTGGAGCGCAAGGCCTTCGAGATCGCCGGCGAGCCGTTCAATCTGTCCTCACCCAAGCAACTGGGCGTGATCCTTTACGAGAAACTCGGCTACCCCGTGATCAGCAAGACTGCCAAGGGCCAGCCCTCCACCGCCGAGGCGGTGCTCGCCGAACTCGCCGAGCAGGATTTCGAGTTGCCCAAAGTGCTGATGCAGTACCGCTCCTTGAGCAAGCTCAAGAGCACCTACACCGACAAGCTGCCGGAGCAGATCAACCCGCGTACCGGGCGCATTCACACCAGCTACCATCAGGCGGTGGCGGCAACTGGCCGGCTGTCGTCGAGCGACCCGAACCTGCAGAACATCCCGATCCGCACCGCCGAGGGGCGGCGCATCCGCCAGGCCTTCGTCGCGCCCCAGGGCTACAAGCTGATGGCGGCGGACTACTCGCAGATCGAGTTGCGCATCATGGCCCACCTGGCCAAGGACGAAGGGCTATTGAGTGCGTTCCGCGACGATCTGGACGTGCACAAGGCCACGGCCGCCGAGGTATTCGGTGTGGCGCTGGAGGAGGTGACCAGCGATCAGCGACGCAAGGCCAAGGCCATCAACTTCGGCCTGATCTACGGCATGAGCGCCTTCGGTCTGGCCAAGCAGATCGACGTCGAGCGCAAGGAGGCGCAGGCCTATATCGACCGCTATTTCGCCCGTTATCCAGGCGTGCTGACCTATATGGAGCGCACGCGCGCCCAGGCTGCCGAGCAGGGCTATGTGGAGACGGTCTACGGCCGTCGCCTGTACCTGCCGGAAATCCATGCGCAGAACCAGGCGATGCGCAAGGGCGCCGAACGTGCGGCGATCAACGCGCCGATGCAGGGCACTGCAGCGGACATCATCAAGCGCGCGATGATCGCCGTGGATGGCTGGTTGCAGGAGAGCACCATCGATGCGCGCATCATCATGCAGGTGCACGATGAACTTGTACTGGAGGTGCGCGAGGAGCTGGTCGATGAGGTTGGTGCCACACTCAAGAGCCTGATGAGTGGCGCCTCCGATCTGGACGTGCCGCTACTGGTGGAAGTAGGCGTTGGTACCAATTGGGACGAAGCGCACTAAGCCAGGCAGCGCCGCGGCGTGCAGCCGCGGCCGCTCTGGCTTAGGGGTTTGAGGAATCAAAAGGTGCTTTCTTATGGCAAATGGTTTTTAAGGCGCCGATGAACTTTCCCCAAACCCGTCCGGTCAGAGTTCATGAATGGCCGTTGAGGCCTTCATGCTCCTTTGTTGTGTTAAGTGTTGGCAGACATCTGAACCCCGCCCTAGCGGTTCAGACCTTGGACCCCGAACTTCTCCCTCCCCATACGAAGCTCGGGGTTTTTTTTGCCTATAGAAAACTGCCGCTAGCGGCATTCTGATGACCCTCTCCCATTTATGGGAGAGGGTGCCCGAAGGGCGGGAGAGGGCGCTTGTGATGCTCTTTCACGTCAAAACGGGCTGCTGCAGCTTCGTCGGGTGCGCCGCGCGCACCGAACATTGCTACGTTCCCGGCGCGCCCTGCCTCTTATTCCGCCTCTACGCCTTCCTCATCCTCATCCTCTTCCGGCAACAGATCCAGCCAGCCGGCCAGTACCATCTGCGCCTCTTCCACGCCCATGCGCTTGGGCGCCGAGAACAGCTGGATACTGATGCCCTCACCCCACTGCTTACGAATATCCTGACGCACCTTGAGCAACGCGTTCTTCGCCGCGCCGAAGGCCAGTTTGTCTGCTTTCGTCAGCAGGATGTGCAGCGGCATGCCGCTGGCCACCGACCAGTCCAGCATCATGCAGTCGAACTCGGTCAGCGGGTGGCGGATATCCATCATCAGCACCAGGCCGCACAGGCTCTCGCGGCTGCCCAGATACGCTTCCAGGTGTTTCTGCCAGTGCTGCTTGAGCGGGATCGGCACCTTGGCGTAGCCGTAGCCGGGCAGGTCCACCAGGCGGCGTTCGTCATCCAGGCGGAAGAAGTTGAGCAGCTGGGTGCGCCCTGGCGTCTTCGACGTGCGCGCTAGGCTCGCGTGGGTCAGGGTGTTGAGCGCGCTCGACTTGCCTGCGTTGGAGCGGCCGGCGAAGGCGACTTCCAGACCGCTGTCCTCAGGGCACTGATCGACCTTGGCGGCACTGATAAGGAAGCTGGCCTGCTGGCACAGACCGATGATGGGGTTCTTCGGGAGCATGGAGGGTATCCGGTGGTTGCCTCGATTCCGTGAGAGGTGCCTACAAATTGCTGCGCTCGACCATGCTGCGTTGGAACCAGCCTCAAAATGCTCATGTACCACTCGTACATTCCGCTTTCTCGGCTGCCTCCGCCTTGCCTGACTTTCGCTTGCTGCTTTGTAGATACCCCTCTGGCGGCTCGAGGGCTTGCGACATTTCCGCGCACCTGCTGCACGCCAGATGGCGTGGCAAGCGGCGTCGTTTCCGTTTCAGCGTTGCCAGTATATAATGCCGCAGATTTTGTGTGCGCTTTGTCCCACCCGCAGGAACCCGATTGACGGGAGCGATTACATCTCTGCTCGATAGAAAGCAGGACGCTTCCAACCCTGATGAGGTTGATCTGATGAAGAAAATGCTGCTCGCAGCCGCCGTCATGACTCTGTCGTTAAACGGCTATGCTGCTCAGGATCCGCAAGCGGTGTACGACCGCTCCTGTGGCGTATGCCACAACGGCCAGATCCCCACGGCGCCCAAGACGGGCGACAAGGCCGCTTGGGAACCACGCCTGGCCAAGGGCATGGATACACTGGTGCAGAGCGTCACCAATGGTTTGAATGCCATGCCGCCGCGCGGCCTGTGCATGGACTGCACGGCCGAGGATTACCAGGCGGTCATCAAGTTGATGACCGAATGAGTAAGCCCAGCCGATAACCCTTTCTCTCTTAGCCGTAATTGGATTAGCTGATGAACAAAGTACTCGTGAGTCTGCTGTTGACCCTGGGCCTCACCGGTGTGGCTCAGGCTGCTGGCGATGCCGAAGCCGGTCAGGGCAAAGTCGCTGTCTGTGGTGCCTGCCATGGCGCCGATGGCAACAGCCCTGCGCCTAACTTCCCCAAGCTGGCCGGTCAGGGCGAGCGTTACTTGCTCAAGCAGCTACACGACATCAAGTCCGGCGCTCGTCCGGTGGTCGAGATGACAGGCATGCTGGACAACCTCAGCGACCAAGACATGGCTGACATCGCCGCTTACTTCGCCAGCCAGAAGATGAGTGTCGGTGCTGCCGATCCCAAGCTGGTCGCACGTGGTGAAGCGCTGTTCCGTGGCGGCAAGCTGGAAGAAGGCATGCCATCCTGCACCGGCTGCCATTCGCCAGACGGCGCTGGCCTGGCTGCTGCCGGCTTCCCGCACCTGGGTGGCCAGCACGCGCAGTACGTGGCCAAGCAGCTGACCGACTTCCGCGAAGGCAATCGCACCAACGACGGCGACGCGATGATCATGCGCGCCATCGCCGCCAAGCTCAGCAACAAGGATATCGAAGCTGTTTCCAGCTTCATCCAGGGTCTGCACTGATAGACCGCCGTTGCTTTTGGCAAGACAAAGGGTGGCTTCGGCCACCCTTTTTCGTATGCGTCATGGCTACAATGGGCGGAACCGGCCCAGTGGTAGCGAGTCATAGTCTCGAATCGCCATCAGGGCGAAGCTTATCCAGCCAAGGAGTACCCTCATGCGTAACCTGATTCTCGGCGCCGCTCTGGCGATCAGCAGCCTGTTCGGCCTTACTGCCCACGCCGAACCGGTCGCAGGCCAGCAGTATGTCGAGTTGAAAAGCCCGGTGCCGGTGTCCAAGCCCGGTAAGGTCGAGGTGGTGGAGCTGTTCTGGTACGGCTGCCCGCACTGCTACCAGTTCGAGGCGACGCTCAATCCCTGGGTCGAGAAACTGCCGGAAGACGTCAACTTCGTCCGTGTCCCGGCGCTGTTCGGCGGCGTTTGGAACGTGCACGGCCAGGCATTCATCACCCTGGAAATGATGAAGGTCGAACACAAGGTGCATGACGCCGTGTTCAATGCCATCCACCAGGAGAAGAAGAAGCTGGCCTCGGCTGAAGAGTTCGCCGACTTCGTCGCGACTCAGGGCGTGGATCGCGACGCCTTCCTCAAGACCTTCAATTCCTTCGCCGTCAAAGGCCAGATGGAAAAGGCCAAGAAACTGGCCATGGCGTACCAGATCACTGGCGTACCGGTGATGATCGTCGGCGGCAAATACCGCTTCGACCTGGGTTCGACCGGTGGTCCGCAGCAGACCCTCCAGGTGGCTGACCACCTGATCGCCAAGGAGCGCGAGGCGCTCTAAGCGCCCCGCAGGCGCTAAACATGATGCGCCGCTGGCGGAAGACACGTGCGGTTGGTCTGTGCGATCCACAGATCAATCCGCACTGCTCGCCGCAGGCTGACTGGCCAGCCGACGGCCTTTTGCGCCTGCTCAGTTTCAATGTCCAGGTCGGCATCAACACCCAGCGTTATCACCACTACCTGACGCGCAGTTGGCAGCATTTACTGCCCCATGCCGGGCGCACCGGCAACCTGCAGCGCATTGGCGATCTGCTCGCCGATTTCGACCTGGTGGCGCTGCAGGAAGTCGATGGCGGCAGTCTGCGCTCGGGCTATGTCAATCAGGTTGAATACCTGGCCCAGCAGGGTGCCTTCCCCTACTGGTATCAACAGCTCAATCGCAATCTCGGGCGTCTCGCCCAGCACAGTAACGGCGTGCTTAGCCGCTTGCGGCCTACCTTGTTGGAGGATCATCCGTTGCCTGGACCACCTGGGCGGGGGGCGATCTTTCTGCGTCTGGGTGAAGGCGAGCACGCGCTGTGCGTGGTGATGATGCACCTGGCCCTGGGTGCCCGCACCCGTACCCGGCAGCTGGCCTACATCCGCGAGCGGGTCAGCGAGTTTCGTCATCTGGTGCTGATGGGCGACATGAACACTCATGCCGTCGATCTGCTGGAGAACTCCCCGCTGCGTGATCTCGGTCTGCTTGCCCCGCAGGTCGAGGCGACCTTTCCCAGCTGGCGCCCGCAGCGCTGTCTCGACCATATCCTGCTCAGCTCTGAGCTTGAACTGGGACGCGTCGACGTACTTAGTCAGCCCATTTCCGATCATCTTCCCGTGGCCGTGGAAATCCGCCTGCCAGGAGCACAGAATAGCGCGCAAATGCCTATGCTGAAGACGCCATCTCCTGAGTAAGCCGTATGAGCGATGACGCGCAACGTTGGAAAGACAAATACCTGAGCAGCCTGGAGCAGCAGGAAAAGCTCGAGCGACTCTGGGAGTCGCGTCTGGATCTGTTGCGCCGTGGCCTGGTGCGCAGCAGCTTGGCTGCCGAGGGCGCGGACAAGGCGGTCGATCAATGCATGCAGGAAATGCGTGACATCCTCCGTCGTGATGAGATGGATGCCGCCTTGGGTGGCCTGATTCCCCGTCTGGAAAAGGCCGTGCTGGATTCCGAGCAGCGCCGCCAGCAGCGTGCCGGCGAGGCCGCCACGGCACTGGCAGGTCTGATCGAACAGCTCCAGCGCCTGCAGCCACCGCGTGAGGTGCGCAAGGCGCTCAAGTCGCTCGGCAAGCAGCTGCAGGATGCCACCAGTCACCAGTATCTGCTGCCCGCGCTGCTCAGCCAGCTGAGCAATCTACAAGGGCAGGCGCTGACAGTTCTGCAAACGCCGGTGCAGGAGCAGCCGGGCTTGCTGCAGCGTCTATTCGGCTCACGCGGCGAGAGCGGCGAAGAGGCCGCACATACTAATCCTGCACCTGCACCTGCACCTGCACCTGCACCTGCACCTGCACCTGCACCTGCACCTGCACCTGCACCTGTATCTGAGCCTGAGCCTGCCGCTGTCTCTGAGCCTGAAGCGCGGGCGCCATTGGTCGCCGCGCATGCGAGCACGCCAGTGGCTGTCGCTCCCGAATCATCGGTGCATCGCCAGGCCAGCGACGCTGCGCCGGTGCTCGACAGCCTGCCGTTGCCACCTGGCCTGGTGCTGCATGAAGAACCCAGCGACAGCCCGTTCTCCCTGCCCAGCAGCGAGCCGGGATACAGCGCGGTGGCACCGCACATCGCCAACAGCCTGCGCGGTCTGCTCGACGAACTGCACCTGCCGGCACGCCATCTGCCGCAGGGCGAGGCGTTGCGCCAGCGCCTGGAAGGCAACCTCAACTGGTATGAGCTGGTGCCGGTGCTGGATGATCTGGCCGTGCTGGTACTGGCGGTCAGCGACAGTGGCCAGCGCGATTTCGCCGGTTATCTCAAGCAGCTCAACGAGCGCCTGGCCGCCTTTATCAGCACCCTCAGTGAAGCGCACGAGGGCTACACCGCGTCGGTAGAAAGCACGCGCAACTTCAACCAGCAGTTGCGCGATCAGGTCAATGACCTGCAGAGCAGCGTGCAGGAGGCGGCCGACCTGGATACGCTCAAGCAGGCGTTGGAGCAACGTCTGGAGGGCCTGTTGCAAAGCGTCAGCAATCATCAGCGCCAGCGCGACGGCGGTGAGGAGGACGTGGCCGAGCGGCTGCAGGGCCTGGTCAAGCGTGTTGCCGAAATGGAACTCGAGGCGCAGCAGTTCCGCCAGCATATTGAGGAGCAACGGCAAAAGTCCCTGCTCGACCCCCTGACCGGCTTGCCCAACCGCGCTGCCTGGAGCGAGCGCCTCGATCTGGAAGTCGCGCGTCGCCAGCGCTACGGCGGTCAGCTGCTGATGGCCGTGCTGGATATCGATCACTTCAAGAGGATCAACGATGGCTACGGCCATCTGGCCGGGGATCGGGTGCTGAAGATCATCGCCGGCGAACTGCACAAGCGCCTGCGCAAGACCGACTTCATTGCCCGCTTCGGTGGCGAAGAGTTCGTTCTGCTGATCCCGGCGACTCCGCTGGAAGGCGGCGTTCAGTTACTGGAAACGCTGCGCGCGGCGGTCGAGGCCTGCCCATTTCATTTCAAGGGCGAGCCGGTGACCATCACCTTCTCTGCCGGTATCGCCGAATTCCGCAATGACGAGGCCACCGAGGCCACCTTCGAGCGCGCCGACCAGGCGCTATACCGCGCCAAGGGTTCCGGACGAAACCGCGTCGAACAGGCCTGACTGCTGCCCCGGGCAATCAGGCCGGGGCAGCCACCAGAGCGGGTCTGTTCGGGGCTAGGTGGTCACCTCTGCCCGTTCCTTTTCTGCAGGTGTGTCCTTACGTGGCGCAGGGGCGTGATCGTCGTCCAGCAGGGGCACTTCATTGCCCTGAGCGTCATACAGCTTGCCGCCGATGAAGTGGTCGCCCTCGTGCAGGGCGGCGATGTCGCGGTAGCGCAGGCTGCGTTCGGTACCGGCAACGAACACCGACTGCTGATCCGAATTGCCGGTCGTGAAGTGGTTGAATAGCAGGTTGAGCAGGATCGCCATGATCGCCGCCGAGCTGATGCCGGAGTGGAAGATGGTTTCGAACCAGGCCGGGAAATGGTGATAGAAGCTGGGCATGGCGATGGGGATCATGCCGAAGCCGATCGAGGTGGCGACGATCACCAGGTTCATGTTGTTGCGGTAGTCCACCTTGGCCAGAGTGCGGATGCCGCTGGCCGCGACCGTGCCGAACAGCACGATGCCGGCGCCACCGAGTACCGAGGTCGGCACCGCGGCAATGACCCGGCCCATGATCGGCAACAGGCCGAGGGTGACCAGAATCAGTCCGCCGGTGGCCACCACGTAGCGGCTCTTGACCCCGGTGACTGCAACCAGGCCGACGTTCTGGGCGAATGCGCTCTGGGTGAAGGAGCCGAACAGCGGCGCGACGACGCTGGCGATCATGTCTGCGCGCAGGCCATTGCCGAGACGTTTGGAATCGATCCTGGTGTTGATGATGTCGCCCACGGCGAGAATATCGGCCGAGGTTTCCACCAGGATTACCATCACCACGATCAGCATGGAGATGATCGCCGCTACCTCGAACACCGGCATGCCGAAGTGAAGCGGTGCCGGGAAGGCCAGCACCGGGCCTTCACTGACCCTGGAAAAGTCGGCCATGCCGAATGCCAGGGCGACCAGCGTGCCGATTACCATCGCCAGCAGGATCGACAAGCGCGAGATGGTCGCGCTGCCGACTTTGCTCAATAGCAGAACGGTGGCCAGGGTGAAGGCGGCCAGGCCGATGTTGGCCATGCTGCCGAAGTCCGCGGCCTGGCTGTTACCGCCCATGGCCCAGCGCGCGGCTACCGGCATCAGGGTGAGGCCGATGGTAGTAATGACGATACCCGTCACCAGCGGCGGAAAGAATTTGGTGATCTTGGAGAAGATTGGCGTGATCAGCAGGCCGATCAGCGCTGCGCCTATCACCGCACCGAACACCACCGGCAGCCCGCCCTCGCCACCATTGCTGCCAACTATCGCCACGATGGTGGCGACGCTGGCGAACGAAACGCCCTGCACCAGGGGCAGCTGACAGCCGAAGAACGGCAGGCCGATGGTCTGCAGCAGGGTGGCGGCGCCGCCGACGAACAGCGAGGCCGCGATCAGCAGGCCGATATCGGCGGGTGACAGGCCGGCCGCCTGGCCGACGATCAGCGGCACGGCAACGATGCCGCCATACATGGTCAGTACGTGTTGCAGGCCGTAGAGCAGATTGGAGCCGATACCGAGGTTCTCGTCCTCGGGGCGCTGAGCGGTGGAGGTCATGGGGAAAACTACTCGCTGTTGTTCTTGTGCGGTCAATGTAGACATTTTGTTCCAATCTTGGCTACTACTTTGTATACATTTCTACTAATGGTCGCTGCCATGAACGCCGCTGCGTTTTCGGTCACGAAAGCTCCGCCCCGGCGACAATGCGAGCATCCATGCACGCGCGGACTCGCGAGGTGACCCCGCAGGCCCTAGACTATGCGCACCTGTCAGCGGAGCTAGCCATGGACATCTTCAGCATCGCCGTGCTGATCTTTCTCGTCACCGACCCTTTCGGCAATATCGCCATCTACATCGCTGCGCTGAAGAACGTCGAGCCGCGCCGGCGCATCTGGATTGCCGCGCGAGAGCTGCTGTTCGCCCTAGGTCTGCTGCTGCTGTTCCTCACCTTTGGTGACAAATTCCTCACCAGCCTCGGGCTGTCACGCGAGGCAACGGCCATCGCCGGCGGTATCATCCTGTTCGTCATCGCCATGCGCCTGATCTTTCCCAGCCCGCAAGGCCTGCTCGGCGACGTGCCGGACGGTGAGCCGATGCTGGTGCCGCTGGCCACGCCTGCAGTGGCCGGGCCTTCGGCACTCGCAGTGCTGATGACCCTGCGCAACACTCACACCGGGCCGCTCTGGGAGCTTTACCTGGCCTTGATTCTGGCCTGGGCGGCGACGGCATTCATCCTGTTGCAGGCTTCGTTCCTGCAACGGTTTCTCGGTAATCGCGGGTTGATGGCGGTGGAACGCTTGATGGGCATGCTGTTGATCATGCTCAGCGTCGACATGCTGCTGGACAACCTGCAAAGCGTATTCGGTCACGCATGAAGTCTCTTTGCCTTGCCCTCGTTGTCGTTCTGCTCACCGGCTGTGCTGGCGGTCTGCGTATCGACGACAGCCATACCGCGACTGGCCAGAACAGCCGCGTACAGTACGTCGTGCTGCACTACACCTCCGCTGATCTTGAGCGCTCGCTGCATCTGCTGACGCAGACCGAGGTGAGCAGCCATTACCTGATCGGCGATGCGCCGCCGGCCGTCTACCGTCTGGTGGACGAAAACCGTCGTGCCTGGCACGTGGGCGTCAGCGAGTGGAAGGGACGTACCTGGCTCAACAGCACCACCATCGGCATCGAGCTGGTCAACCAGGGCTACTATCAGACGCCGGTCGGTCGCTACTGGCAGCCCTTCGCCCCGCAGCAGATCGACACGCTGATCGTGCTGCTCAAGGACATCGTCAAGCGTCACCAGCTGCCACTGGGCTCGATCATCGCGCATAGCGATGTGGCGCCTCAGCGCAAGGTCGATCCGGGCCCGCTGTTCCCTTGGAAGCGCCTGGCCGACGAGGGACTGGTGCCCTGGCCGAACGAAGACGCGGTGGCGCGCCAGCAGGCGCTGTTCAGCACCAGCCTGCCCAGCGTGCAGTGGTTCCAGGAGCAGTTGGCGCAGCACGGTTACACGGTGCCGCAGCATGGCGAGTTGGACGAGGCGACGCGCAATGTCATCGCCGCGTTCCAGATGAAGTACCGCCCAGCCAATTACGACGGCCAGCCGGACGCGGAAACCGCAGCGCGCCTGCTGGTGCTCAACCTGCAGGCATCAAGCTAGAGCCTCTCGGCAGGTGTCGTGGCGATCAGCCGCGAGTCGTCCAACGCTGCACTGCGATGAACCGTGGCCGCTTGGTATTCAGGGTCGGCGAGCATGCTCAGAAAGGCTGCGGACGATGGATAACGCACCAGAAGAAGCAGATCCCAGCGTTCTTCCTGCGGCGCGATCAACGCCAGGTGAACGTCAGCCATGATCTGTACTTCACCGCCCACGCCCTGAACCTTGGCCAGCGCGGTGCGGCTGTAGCGGGCATAGGCTTCGCGACCGCTGCAAGACGCAAAGGGGCTGTCTGCGTCATACGCAGCCTGACTGCTGAAGCGAAGCAGATTGAGCATCACAATCGGCGTGTCGCTTGGCATGCGTTCGGCGAACGCCTGCAAATCCACGCTACTTGGGTTGATGCTGGGCATGCATGTTCCTCGCCTGGTGTTTTTTCCGAGCCTCTCGCCTGAGATCAACTACCGCAAGCGCTATCGATCCGCTTGATAGTCAGCCATCTGTTCAGCGTGCTGCGGCTTACGCACGGTATTGCCTGGGCCTGGGCCTTGGCTGATCAGCGCAGGTCGGGTTGGAAGTCGCGCGCGTCGCGTGCCCAGACATCCAGCACCGGCTTGAGGTCATCCAGGGTCAGCTGGCTGCTGCTGTTCTCCAGTGCCAGGCCGTGGCCCTTGCGCACCACCCGCAGCACCGGCTCGCTGGTGCGCGCATCGAGCGCTTCCAGTTCGATGAAAATCTCCGTGTCGCGATCACGCGTGCCGGCAGCCGTGCTGGCTGCAGCGATCACCAGGGCCACGGGGATCACCTCGTAGGCTTTGATCCCTTCGGTCGAGACGTTGACGCCGGTGATTGCGCTGCGCAGCACCAGGCTGTCCATGCTCGGGGTGTCGACCAGCCTCAGACGTGCGTTCGTCAGCTCGCGTAACAGTGCCTGATGCAGGTAGTCACGCACCTGTTCCAAGGTCTGCGCGCTGACCTGGTCGCTGGGCGCGGGAGCGGGGTAAAAGCTTGGCTTCTCGACGTAGACCGATGTGTAGCGCTCGCTGCTGAACTGCGGTGAAATCCAGCGCAGCACCGGTGCTCCGGTGGCTGAGGTGGCAGGCTGCAGTTGGGAATAGTCGGCAAGATAGCCGGAGAATTGCGTGGGTTGGGTCGTCTGACTGGCGCAGCCGGTGAGCAGCAAGCCAGCGAGAAGACCCAGGCGAAGCGAAGTGGCGTAGCGCATCGGCGGACTCTCCTGTCCATTGGTCTGGAATCAGACTAGATGCCGCTCCGTCAGTCCGCCAGTTCGCCCAGCCGTTGTGCCAGCAGCCTGAAATCGTAGGGTTTGACGATACTTTCGGTAGCTGCCCCGCTATCGCGAGCGCGCACTTCTTCGAGCAGTTGACGCTCGTCGTAGCCGCTGGCGAACAGCACCGGCAGGGTCGGCCGCAGCTGGCGAGCGGCTGCCACCAGCTCGCGCCCGTCCATGCCGGGCAAGCCGATATCGCTCATCAGCAAATCGACCTGTTGGTCGCTGCGCAACAGGTCGAGCGCGCTGGGGCCGTCGCACAGGGCGTGTACGCGGTAGCCGAACTCACCGAGCACCTCCGCGGTTAGTTCGCGCACGACATCGTCGTCCTCGACCAGGACAATGGTCTTGACGCGGGCGCAATCGGTTTCGGTCATGAACTTCTCTGTTTCAGCGCGCAGAATGCGCAAATGTTTGGCAAACTTCGGAGTCTGCACGCGGTCAGTGTGCCACACGCCTTCCCCCGATAGATAAGAAGAAGCGAGACAATCACCGAATGGACGTCCCTATGTCGAATGAATCCGCAATGGACGAAAGAGGTTTTCGCCGCATTCTCAATCGTAATGTCGGGCTGCCGCTCGGCCTGGGCGTGGTGGGCGCCCTGTTCTTTGCACTGCTGATCGGCTTTCTGCTCGATGTGATCCGCTGGGTCGAGCATACCGACCAGGTCCTCAATCGGGCCAGCGAAGTGTACAAGCTGACCCTGGATCTGGAGACCGGCATGCGCGGCTTCCTGCTCAGTGGCGAGGAAGATTATCTGGCGCCCTATGAACAGGCGCGCGGCAAGTTTCGCCCGTTGACCGAGCAACTGATCGGCATGGTCGCGGACAACCCGCCACAGATGCAGCGGCTCGAGCGTCTGCTGGCGCTGCAAGAACAGTGGGATCTGTTCGCCCAGGAAGTCATCGGCCGCCGTCGCGACGGCGGCAATTACCTGGTCGAAATAGGACGGGGGCGCGGCAAGAACCTCACCGATGGCATGCGCCGCGAGCTCGATACCTTCATCAACAGTGAGCGTGAGCTGCGTCAGCAGCGCAATGCCGATGTCAGCAGTACCACGCTCTGGGGCGCCGGCATCTACCTGGTGGTGAGCATTCTGTTCAGCGCCTTGCTGGCCTTTTTCGGCCGCCGCGAGCTGATGAGTCTCTCGCAGACTTATTCCCAGGCCATGGCCAAGCAGGCCGATTATGCCGATGAGCAGGGGCGTCGTGCCTGGCTTGGCGGTGGCCAGACGCTGCTGTCGGAGCGTCTGCTCGGTCAGCCGCAGGTGCAGGAGCTGGCCGACCGCTCGCTCGAATTCCTCGCCGAATATCTCAATTGCGTGGTCGCCGCCCTGTATCTGCGTGACGGCAAAACCGGCGACCTGAAGCGCGTTGCCGGCTACGGCTTCAGCAAGGATGCCAGCCTCAAGGAGCAGTTCTATAAAGGAGAGGGGCTGGTTGGTCAGGCTGCCCGTGGCCGCCGCCTGGTTTGCCTGGATGATTTGCCGGCGGATTACATCAAGGTCGCTTCAAGTCTCGGCGAGGGGCAGCCAGTCAGCGTTGCCCTGGTACCGCTGCAGTCCGAAGACAGTGTCAACGGCGTGATCGAGCTGGCCTTCATGCGCCCGCTCGAGGCGCGTGAGCGGGAGTTCCTCGAAGCCATTGCCGGCAGCGTCGGTATGGCTTTGGAGGCCGCGCGCTATCGCCAGCGCTTGCAAGAGGTGCTCGGTCAGACCCAGCAGCTCAACGAGGAGTTGCAGACCCAGCAGGAGGAACTGCGCGCCGCCAACGAAGAGCTGGAGCAGCAGGCGCGCGTGCTCAAGGAGTCCCAGGCCCATCTGGAAACCCAGCAGGCCGAGCTGGAGCAGACCAACGAGAAGCTTTCCGAACAGGCGCAGACGCTAGCCGACCAGCGCGACGAGCTGGACCAGCGCAACACCACGCTCGGCCGCATCCAGGCCCAGCTCGAAGAGCGCGCCGAGGAGTTGCAGCGTGCCAGCCGCTACAAGTCCGAATTCCTCGCCAACATGAGCCATGAGCTGCGCACGCCGCTGAACAGCTCGCTCATCCTGGCCAAGCTGCTGGCGGAGAACTCCGCCGGCAACCTCGACGATGAACAGGTCAAGTTCGCCGAGTCGATCTATTCGGCCGGTAACGATCTGCTCAACCTGATCAACGACATCCTCGACATCGCCAAGGTCGAGGCCGGCAAGCTCGAGGTGCGCCCCGAGCGCACGCCGCTGGCGAGCATGCTGGAAAGCCTGCGCGATGTGTTCGCGCCACTGGCTGGCGAGCGTGGCCTGGGTTTCCAGATCGAGCAGCAGGGCGAGCTTCCACAGGTGCTGTTCACCGACCGCCAGCGCGCCGAACAGATCCTGCGCAACCTGCTGTCCAACGCCTTCAAGTTCACCGACCGTGGCGGCGTGACCCTCAGCGTCTCGCGTCAGGAGGGTCATTACCTGGCCTTCGCCGTGCATGACACCGGCATCGGTATCGCGGCCGACCAACAGCAGGCGATCTTCGATGCCTTCCGCCAGGCCGATGGCACCACCAATCGCCGTTACGGCGGCACCGGCCTGGGGCTGTCCATCTCGCGTGACCTGGCGGGGCTGCTCGGCGGGTCCATTTCCGTCAGCAGCGTGCCCGGCGAGGGCAGCACCTTCACCCTGCTGCTGCCCGAGCAGATGGTCGAAGGCGCAGCCCAGAGCAAGCCGGCGGCGCCGCTGGTAATGGCGCCGCTAGCGATGCCGGCCACGCCGGTTATTCCTGCCGCTGCGGCGGCGATGCCGCGTCCCCCGGCGCCGTTCGCCGATGATCGCGAGCAGCTCGACGCGCACGGCGGCCGCCGTGTGCTGGTGGTGGAGGATGAAGTGCGCTTCGCCCGCATCCTCTTCGACCTGGCCCACGAACTGGGCTACGCCTGCCTGGTCGCCACCAGCGCTGACGAAGGCCTGGAGCTGGCGCGGCGGTATCGTCCCGATGCCATCCTGCTCGACATGCGCCTGCCCGATGGCTCCGGCCTCAGCGTGCTGCAGCGCCTCAAGGATGACGCACAGACTCGTCACATCCCGGTGCATGTGGTCTCGGTCGAAGACCAAAGCGAGGCGGCCCTGCACCTGGGAGCAGTCGGCTATGCGCTCAAGCCAACCAGCCGCGACCAGCTCAAGGAAGTTTTCGGCAAGCTGGAGGCCAAGCTCAACCAGCAGGTCAAGCGCGTGCTGCTGGTGGAGGACGACCCCCTGCAGCGTGACAGCGTTGCCCGCCTGATCGGCGACGAAGACATCGAGATCACCGCTGTCGCCCTGGCCGGTGAGGCGTTGGAGAAATTGCGCAGCACGGTCTTCGATTGCATGATCATCGACCTCAAGCTACCCGACATGCTCGGCAATGAGCTGCTGCAGCGTATGGCTGAAGAGGACATCTGCTCCTTCCCACCGGTGATCGTCTACACAGGGCGCAACCTGACCCGCGACGAGGAAGCCGAACTGCTCAAGTACTCGCGCTCGATCATCATCAAGGGCGCGCGCTCGCCGGAGCGCCTGCTGGACGAAGTCACCCTGTTCCTGCACAAGGTCGAAGCCGAACTGTCCAGCGAGCACCAGCGCATGCTCAAGACCGCGCGCAGCCGCGACAAGCTGTTCGAGGGGCGGCGCCTGCTGCTGGTGGACGACGACGTACGCAACATCTTCGCCCTGTCCAGTGCGCTGGAGCAGAAGGGCGCCACCGTCGAAATCGCCCGCAACGGCCACGAGGCGTTGGCCAAACTGCATGAACACGACGACATCGACCTGGTGCTGATGGACGTTATGATGCCGGAAATGGACGGCTACGAAGCCACCCGGCAGATTCGTTTGCAAGACCGCTGGAAGAACCTGCCGATCATTGCGGTGACGGCCAAGGCGATGAAGGATGATCAGGAGCGCTGCCGCGAAGTCGGCGCCAACGATTACCTGGCCAAACCCATCGACCTGGATCGCCTGTTCTCCCTGATCCGCGTGTGGATGCCCAAGCTGGAGCGTCTCTGATGCCTGACGAAATCGAGCTGCGCCTGCTGATTGAGGCGATCTATCTGCGTTACAGCTATGACTTTCGCGATTATTCGAAGGCCTCGCTCAAGCGCCGTGTACGTCAGGCGCAGGCGCAGCTCGATTGCCCGACCATTTCGGCCTTGCAGGAGCGCATCCTGCACGAGCCGCGGGCCTTCATGCAGCTGTTGCAGTACCTCACCATTCCGGTCAGCGAGATGTTCCGCGACCCTGACTACTTTCTTGCCCTGCGCGAGCAGGTGGTGCCGCTGTTGCACACCTATCCGTCGCTGAAGGTCTGGGTGGCCGGCTGCAGCACCGGGGAGGAGGTGTATTCGCTGGCCATCCTGCTGCACGAGGAAGGTCTGCTGGAACGCACCATGATCTACGCCACAGACATCAACCCGCATTCGCTGGAAAAGGCCGAACAGGGCATTTTCGCCCTCGACAACCTGCGCACCTACACGCAGAACTACCAGCTGTCCGGCGGCAAGCGGGCATTTTCCGACTATTACTCGGCGGCCTACGATCGCGTGCTGTTCGACAAGTCGCTGCGCGCCAACGTGACCTTCGCCGACCACAGCCTGGCCACCGATAGCGTGTTCGCCGAAACCCACCTGGTGTCGTGCCGCAATGTGCTGATCTACTTCAACCGCGACTTGCAGGATCGTGCGCTCGGCCTGTTCCACGATTCGCTCTGTCACCGCGGCTTTCTCGGCCTTGGTAGCAAGGAAAGCCTGGATTTCTCCGCCTATGCCCGACAGTTCGAAGCGGTGTCGCGCCCCGAGCGGATTTTCCGCAAGCGATGAGCGGCCAACGGATCAACCTCCGCGGCCAGGTTCGTGCGCCGCTGCAGGCGCTGCTGATCGGCGCTTCGGCCGGTGGGGTGGAAGCGCTGCTGAGTCTGCTCGAAGACCTGCCGCCGGACTATCGGCTGCCGGTGGTGTGCCTGCTGCATCAGCCGGATCGCAATGACAGCCTGCTCGCTGATCTGCTCGCGCGGCGCCTGAAGTTGCCGGCCAAGGAAGCCGAGGACAAGGAATACCTGCAAGGCGGCACGGTTTACGTGGCTCCCGCGGGTTACCACCTGTCCATCGAAACCGAGCGCAGCTTTTCCCTCAGCCGTGAGGAGCCGCGGCATTTCTCCCGGCCCTCGATCGACATCCTTTTCGAGTCCGCTGCCGATGCCTACGGCGAGCAGCTGGCTGCCGCGCTGCTCACTGGCGCCAACGAGGACGGCGCCGCCGGCCTGCTGGCCGTTCAGCAGGCCGGTGGTCTTACGCTGGTACAGGAGCCGGCCGACGCGCTGGTGCCGACCATGCCGAATGCCGCGCTGGCGCTGCTCAAACCGGATTTTCTCCTGTCTCTCAACGCCATGCGCCTGCTGCTGGCCGAACTGGATACCCTGCCATGCTGAGGAAGACCGAAGCCAAGGTGCTGATCGTCGACGACCTGCCGGAGAACCTCCTGGCACTGCGTTCGCTGATCCAGAGCGAAGATCGCACCGTGTTCCAGGCCAGCAGCGCCGATGAGGCGTTGTCACTACTGCTCGAAAACGAATTTGCCCTGGCCATCCTGGACGTGAAGATGCCGGGCATGAACGGCTTCGAGCTGGCCGAGCTGATGCGCGGCACGGAGAAGACCAAGCACATCCCGATCATCTTCGTCAGCGCGGTCGGACGCGACATGGACTACGCCTTCCGCGGTTACGAGAGCGGCGCTGTGGATTTCCTGCACAAGCCGCTGTCGCCCTTCGAGGTACGCAGCAAGGTGGCCATGTTCGTCGAGCTGTATCGTCACCGCAAAGCGCTGAGCATGCAGCTGGAAGTGGTCGAGGCGGCGCGCCGTGAACAGGAGGCGCTGCTCACCGAGCTGCGCGAGACCCAGGCTGAGCTGCAGAAAGCGGTGCAGATGCGCGACGTGTTCATGTCCATTGCCTCGCACGAGCTGCGCACGCCGCTCAATGGCCTGATCCTCGATGTGCAACTGCGCCGGCTACGCCTGGAGCAGGGGCGCATGGATGCCTTCGCCCCCGACAAGCTGCAGGAGATGATTACCCGCGACGAGCGGCAGATCCGCAGCCTGAGCCGCCTGATCGACGACATGCTGGATGTTTCGCGCATTCGCACCGGCAAGCTGTCCGTGCGTCCGGAGCCGGGCGACCTTGGCGTTTTGGCCGGCAGCGTGGTGGAGAGCCTGGCCGCGCAGTTCACCAGTACCGGCAGTCATATCGAACTGCAGGTGGAGGGGCCGGCGCCGGTGATGATCGATGAGTTCCGTATCGAGCAGGTCCTGGCCAACCTGCTGACCAACGCCTTGCGATACGGTGGCGGCAAGCCGGTATCGGTGCGGGTCAGGGTCGAGGGTGAGCAGGTTCGTGCCGAGGTGCGTGATCAGGGGGTGGGCATCTCCGAGGCGGATCAGCGGCGGGTATTCGAGCAGTTCGAGCGTGTATCCGATACCAGTACTGCTCAGGGGCTTGGCCTCGGCCTGTTCATCAGCGAGCAGATCGTCCAGGCCCATGGTGGCCGCATCGAGCTCTGCAGCCGCCTCGGTGAGGGCTCGTGCTTCAGCATCGTGCTGCCGCGGCGCAACTGATCGTGCAAATTGCACGTGTCGCGATTCATACATCTTGCAAAGTGCATTGGGGTGACGCATTTTTGATTGTTTAAATCATTGATTTATAAGGAATTTTTTATATTTTTAGATTGGCATGAGCGCTGCAAAATCAGTCATGTAAGTCCCGACTGACCTGCTGATGGAGAAGCGCCATGAACATCTTCCGACTGAGCCTGTTTTGCGTCGCTGCATTGCTGGTCAACGGGGCTTACGCCAAGGATTTCACCGGCTCGGCTGGCGCGATCGCCAAGACGGCCGAATTCACCATCTCCAACTCGCCCGTGTGGGAATCTCGTGTCGGTACGCAGCAGGGCGCTGCTGCCGAGCTGCGCAAGCAAAGTGCCCATAGCGTCGGTGACGATGCTAATTGGCTGCGCATCTCCGACGATGGCGACACCGGCACCGCCAATCGCGAGCCACGCCCTGCCAACAGCACCCCGCGCTGGGTGTTCTGACCGACAAGGAGTCCTGCCATGTCCAGAAGTGCCGTCCTGTTGTTGATCATGACCCTGTCGAGCCTGGCCGCGCTGTGGCTGAGCCCAGGGTTGGAAGAAGGCTTCGCTCTGTTGCTGAAGGGTGCCAGCGTCGTTTTCGGCCTGGGATTTCTGGTGGCGCTTATGGCGGGGCGCCGCATCAAGTTCGACCCGGTCCTGCGCTGAGCCCGACCGGTTCCGGTCCCCCAAGAAAACGCCGCGATGATCGCGGCGTTTTTTGTGCGGGCGAACAGCCTGGCGTTGCCAGGCATCGAGCTCAGACCGGCAGGCTGAAGTAGAAGTTGGAACCTTCGCCTGGGCGCGAGTGAACGCTGAGCTGGCCACCGTGCAACTGCACGATCTCCCGCGCCAGCGCCAGACCCAGGCCAACGCCGCCTTTGCGCCTGCCGACCTGGACGAAGGGTTCGAAGATCCGTGTCTGTTGTTCGAAGGGGATGCCTTCGCCTTCATCCTGTACGCTGACGATCACCTGCTCACCATGGCGACGCACCTGCAGGCGCACCTTGTCGCCCGGGTTACTGTAGCGCAGAGCGTTGTCGGTCAGGTTGTCGACCAACCGTTCCAGCTGTGTGGCATCGACGTTGAGGTGCGGCAGCGGTTCATGGACCTCGCAGACCAGTTCCACCTCGCGCTCCGCGGCTTTTTCGGCAAAGCGTTGCGGGGTTTGCAGGAGCATCTCGGCCAGGTTGCAGGGGCGGCGTTGCAGGGTTTGTACGCCGTTCTGGTAGCGCGAGAAGTTAAGCAGGTCGTCGATCAACTGCACCAGGCGGTGCATTTCCTCGTCAACGGTACGCATCAATTCCTGTTCGCGGCCGCTCGCAGGCAGCGACAGGCGCTCGCGTAGCAGGCTGAAGGCCATGTGCATGCCGGTGATCGGCGTACGCAGCTCATGGGAGGCACGCAGGATGAATTCGCTGCGCACACGTTCGAAGGCGCGCTGCTTGGTGACGTCACGCAGCACCATCACCGCCCCTACGCTACCTCCCGCGCCCACTTGCACCGGGGTCAGGGCCCAGGCCAGCAGGCGGGTTTCACCGTCGCGTTCGATGTGCAGGTCGGCCGGTGGCTCGTGCAGTGGTTCGCCGGCCAGCACCTGACGCAGCGCCTCGTCGACGGCGTGGTCCGGCAGCAGTGGGCCGATCGGTTGGCCGAGAATGTCGGCGTGCCAGGACAGCTGGCGCAGCGCTACCGGGTTGGCATGTTCGATACGGCCCTGCTCGTCGAGGATGACCAGACCATCGTCGATGCTGTCGAGCACGGCTTTCAGCCGGCCCTCGCTGCTGAGCAACTGATTGAGGTTGCTCGAGTGGTATTCGCGCAGCGCCTCGGTCATCAGGCCGAAGCGGCGGCTTAGTACCGCCAGCTCCACCACCGGCGACACCGGCAGCACCACATCGTATTGGCCCTGGCCGATCTGGTCGGCGGCACGCGCCAACATGTCGATGGGGGCGCCGAAGCGCCGGGCGATGCCATGGGCGGTGAGCACACCGATCGCCAATACGGCGAGGCCGGTCAGCACCAGGAGCCCGGCGATCAGCTGAGAGCGCTCGCCGGCCTTTTTCTCGGCGGCGACGACCCGCTCGACGACCTGATCCTGTTCGTTGAGCAGGTGGTTGCGCAGGCGCTGGAAAGCTTCGGTGAAGGGTTTGTGAGCACCCAGATTGTGCGGAGTCTGCCCTGCAGGAGTACCGCTGGCGGCGGCCTCTACCTGCTGTTCGTAGAGCGCGGCAGCTTGCTCGAGGCCTTGTTTGTAGCGCGTACCGAGGTTCGCCTCCAGGCCTTCGGCAAGGGTGGCGCGGAAAGACTCGCGTGCCTGCGCCAGTCTTTCCGGCGCCGGCTTGGGGTCGAGCAACAAGATCAGTTCGTCGCCCAAGTGCTGGCGCAGCTTCTGCCCGACCTGCACGGCGGTGAAACCGCGCTGGATCAGATCACTCTGGCTGCGCGCCATCTGAGTGACGCTGAACAGGCCGAGCAGCAGGCCGAGCAGTGCCACGGTGATCAGCGCGGAAATACTGAGGAACAGGCGAGTGCGAAGCTTCATCGACAGCTTCATGGTGATCCCATGGTCAGAGGTTGTACTGCTTGCGTTTGCGGTAGAGGGTCGAGGTGTCGATACCCAGGGTCCTGGCCGCCAGGTCGAGGGTGCTGCTGCTGGCCAGCACCGCAGCGATATGGGCCTTTTCCAGCTCCTCGAGGCTCATCGGCGCGCCGACCCGTACGGTGCTGCTTGGTGCTTCGCTGCTGCCGCCGAGGCCGAGGTGGGCGATCTCCACCGCTTCCTGCTGGCAGATGATGCTGGCCCGTTCGATGACGTTGCGCAGTTCGCGAATATTGCCCGGCCAGTGATAGGCCTGCAGGGCGGCTGCCGCCTCGGGCGTGAAGGCACAGGCCGGACGGCCGTAGTCGCTGACGAAGCGGGCGAGAAAGCGTTCGGCCAGGGACATCACATCCTCATGTCGCTCACGCAGCGGCGGCAGCTTGAGGGTGATGACATTGAGGCGGTAGAGCAGGTCTTCACGGAAGCGCCCTTCGCGCACCATTTCGTCGAGATCCAGGTTGGTGGCGGCGACGATGCGCACATCGGCGCGGCGCGTGACCGGATCGCCGACGCGCTCGTATTCCTTGTCCTGGATGAAGCGCAGCAGCTTGGGTTGCAGCGCCAGCGGGAAATCGCCGATCTCATCGAGGAACAGGGTGCCGCCGTCGGCCTGGCTGACCCGGCCCTGGGTGCTTTCGCTGGCGCCGGTGAATGAGCCGCGGGCGTGGCCGAATAGTTCGCTTTCCATCAGCTCGGCGGTCAGCGACGGGCAGTTGATGGTCACGCAGGTGCGTTTGGCACGGCGGCTCCAACCGTGAATGGCGCGTGCCAACTCGCCCTTGCCGGTACCGGACTCGCCGAGAATGAGGATATTGGCATCGGTGGTGGCGACCTGCCGCGCGGTTTCCAGGATCGACATCATCGCCGGGCTGTGCGAATCGAGTCCGTCCTTGACCTTGCGTACTTCGCCCTCCAGTGCCTCCAGGCGCGCGGCCAGGGTGCGCACTTCCAGCTGCTTGGCAGCCGCCAGGCGCAGTTGATCGGGGGTGCAGGGCTTGACCAGGTAATCGGCAGCGCCGGCCTGGATGGCGTCGACTGCGGTATCCACCGCCGAGTGGGCGGTGACGATCACCACGCGCATCCACGGCGCCTGGATGCGCATTTGCGCCAGCAGATCGAGGCCGCTGTCTTCGCCCAGGCGCAGGTCGAGGAAGCACAGGTCGAACACCTGACGATGCAGCAGGGCTTCGGCCTGCGCTGCGCTACTGGCACCCGCGACATCGTAGCCTTCATCTTCGAGGCAGTAGCGGAAAGTACGCAGGATTGCCGCTTCGTCATCCACCAGCAAAATGCGCCCGCTAGTTTGCTCTGCTACTGCCATTTATATGCTCCGTCTCGCTGGTCAATGCAGCTTAGTCAGGTAAAAACCGTGCAAGTTGCACGGCCTGACTGCGCCGATACTGCACCCTGCATGCAGGCAGGGTGCCTTTATTATTGTTAACTATTTGTTTTTAAAGGGATTTATCTGTCTTTTTGGGCTGGCATGAGGCTTGCGATATTGCTTGTATCGTCTCACGAACAGGAGTGAACTTATGCCCCCGTTCAAACCCTTGATACTGGCTGCCAGCACAGCGCTACTGCTCGGCCTTACCCCACTGGTCAGCCAGGCCACCGAGGGCGCGCTGGCTCCCCAGTTGGACGCTGCCCGCCAGGAAGGTTCCATCTGGACAGCCTTTGCACTCAATCGCCATCTCAATCCGTACAAGCTCGATATCGACGTGGAGGATGGCGTAGCCACGCTCGACGGTAAGGTCGAGAACGGCGTGCAGAAAGAGCTCGCCGAGCAGGTGGCGCTGAGCATAGAGGGCATCGACTCGGTGGACAATCGCATCGAGGTCGGCAGCGATGCCGTCGAGGGCAATCCGCCCGGCATGGTTCAACGTCTGGAAGATGCCAGCCTCGCCGCAACCGTGAAGTCCAAGTTGCTCTGGAACAGCAACACTCGCGGCTTGGACATCCAGGTCAAAAGCGAGACCGGCAACATCACCTTGAGCGGCCATGCGCAGACCCCGGCGGCCAAGGAACTGGCCGGCCAGTTGGCGGCCAATACCGATGGCGTGAACGAGGTGTTCAATCACCTCAGCATCAGCACGGCCGACAGCAGTAGCAGTGAGGTGCAGACGACCCTCGACGAAGCACGCGAGAACATCAGCGACGGCTGGATCACCAGCAAGGTCGAGGCCAGCTTTCTCTACAGCCGCAACCTGGATGCGATGAACATCTCGGTGGACACCAGCGACGGCTTGGTCAGCCTGCGCGGCAGTGTGCTGAGCAGCGCCGAGAAACGTCTGGCGGTCGAGATTGCCCGCAATATCCGCGGTGTTCGCGGCGTCGATGCCGACGCCCTGCGCATCAGCAGCTGATTCACGACCCGTCGGCCGCCGCAGCGACCGGCAACCCGAAAGTCCCATCGCCAAGGAGAGAATCCATGAGCAGCAAGACCGCACAACTCAATGAACTGATCGAAATCACCCGTGACGGCAAGCGCTTCTACGAGCATGCCCACGAGGAGGTCAAGGATGTCCGCCTGCAGGCGCTGTTCCGTGACATGGTGCGCGCCAAGACCCAGGTGATCGATGCGCTGAGCGTCAAGGTCGCGGCCAATCAGAGCGAGCCGGCAGCCGGAGGCACCATGCTGGGCAAGCTGCGCCAGTTCTATGCCGACACCCGCGCGACCCTGGCCAAGGATGAAGACGCCACCTACGTGGCGCAGCTTGAGGACGCGGAAGACCGCATCCTGCATGCCTTCGAGGATGCGCTGGAGAGTGCCGATCAGGACGTCCGCGTGCTGCTGGCCGTGGAAATGCCCAAGGTACGTGCCTGCCATGAGCGCATGCGTGCGTTGAAGCAGAACATGCAGTAATCGCTGCTGCGCTGTTACGAGCCCCTGCACGCAAGGCGTGCGGGGGCTTTTTTGTTGGGCAGATCGGACTGGCAATTAAGTGTTAGCTGTCGATGACTCGGCACTATCCATTAGCGCGCCGCCTGGGCTGATGGGTTTCGCCCCTTACGGGCGAATCAAGGTGTGGCGCCCGTAAGGGGCGCAACCCAAACGCTCAGTGAACTCGGTAATGAATAGTCCTAAGCCCGCGAGCAATACCCCACACAAACTTGCCAGTCCAGTGTCATCCCATTGCCTTTCCCTGCCGCAAGCGAAACGCCATCGACGTTCATTTAACTGTCACATTCGTTTCATACAGTGTTCACGTGGCCTGCAGATACTTGGGCCCGTTCCATCCAACACAACACAATCTGCTAGGAGCAAGGCATGAAACTGAAGCGTTTGATGGCGGCCCTGACTTTCGCCGCCACTGGCGTAAGCGCCGTATCTGCTGTAGCCGCCGTCGACCCGGCTCTGCCGACCTATGAAAAGACTTCCGGTGTGTCGGGCAACCTGTCCAGCGTTGGTTCCGACTCGCTGGCCAACCTGATGACTCTCTGGGCTGAAGAGTTCAAGAAGAGCTATCCGAACGTGAACATTCAGATTCAGGCTGCCGGTTCTTCCACTGCCCCGCCCGCTCTGACCGAGGGCACTGCCAACATCGGTCCGATGAGCCGTCCGATGAAAGACAGCGAAATCCAGGCCTTCGAAGAGAAGTATGGCTACAAGCCGGTCGAAGTACCGGTCGCCATCGACGCCCTGGCGGTGTTCGTGCACAAGGACAACCCGATCAAGAGCCTGGACATGGCTCAGGTCGACGCCATCTTCTCCAGCACCCGCCTGTGCGGTGGCGAGAAGGACATCAAGACCTGGGGTGACCTGGGCCTGACCGGCGAGTGGGCGTCCAAGCCGATCCAGCTGTTCGGCCGCAACTCGGTCTCCGGCACCTACGGCTACTTCAAGGAAGAAGCCCTGTGCAAAGGCGACTACAAGTCCAACGTCAACGAGCAGCCGGGTTCGGCTTCCGTGGTGCAGTCGATCTCCAGCACCCTGAACGCCATCGGTTACTCGGGCATCGGCTACAAGACTTCCAGCGTGAAGACCGTTCCCCTGTCCAAGAAAGGCGGCGAAGCCTTTGACGCCAACGAAGCCAACGCCCTGGCTGGCAAGTTCCCGCTGGCTCGCTTCTTCTACGTCTACGTCAACAAGGCTCCGAACAAGCCGCTGAGCCCGCTGGATGCCGAGTTCCTGAAGCTCGTCCTGTCCAAGCAGGGTCAGGAAGTCGTCGTCAAGGACGGCTACATCCCGCTGCCGAAGAAAGTCGTCGACAAGACCATGAAAGAACTGGGTCTGTAACGACCGCGTAAGGCTGCAATCCGAAGCCCGCCTCTATTCGTAGAGGTGGGCTTTGCTACGTCACCGTGCTGTAACTTTTCTGTCATACGAAACCGCTAGATTGGCCGGGCTCGTGAAACAGACGAAAAATACGGCGCGCTCATGGCCGCGCAGAGAAGCTCTCAATCATGAATGACCTGGCTAGTGAAACCATGACCGCCTCCACCAATTCTTTGGGGCTGGACTTCAACACTCCTGCCCTGCAACGCAAGCGCCGCCTGCGCGCTCTCAAGGATCGCCTGGCTCGCTGGGGCGTTTCCGTCGGTGGCCTCGCCGTGCTCGGCGCCATCACCCTGATTTTCTTCTACCTGGCCTATGTGGTACTGCCCATGTTCCAGGGCGCCGACCTGCAACAGCGCGAGCCGGTACAGCCGGCCTGGCTGGCCGAGGCCGGCAAGCCGCTGCTGATGGCTGTCGAGGAGCAGAACCAGGTCGGCATGCGCCTTGCCAATTCCGGCAGCGTGCAGTTCTTCGATGCCAAGAGCATGGCCGCGCTGAACGCGGTCACGCTGCCGCTGCCGGCGGGCAGCGAAGTGACTTCCGTCGGCGAGGATCAGCCGGGCAGCAACCGCGTCGTGCTGGGCCTCTCCAATGGCCAGGCGCTGGTGTTCGAACACAACTATCGGGTCAGCTACCCCAACGACGTGAAGACCATCACGCCGGTCGTTTCCTACCCCTTCGGTGAGGAACCGCTGACCCTCGACCCGCAAGGCCGCCCGCTCGAGCACATGGGCATCAGCCTGAGCAGCGGCACCTTGGTCATCGCCGCCTCGGTGGGCAGCGAGCTGCACGCGGTCAGCATCAGTCGCGAAGAGAACATGATGACCGGCGAGGTCAGTACCAGCGAAGATCGCCTGGCGCTGCCGCAGATCGCCGATCCGATCAAGAGCCTGATCATCGATCCGCGCCAGCAGTGGCTGTACGTGATCAATGGCAGCGCCACCGCCGATGTCTTCGACCTGCGCCGCAACACTCTCAACGGCCGTTACAAGCTGCTCAACGACGGCTCCAGCGAAGTGACCTACGCCACTTCGCTGCTCGGCGGCATCTCGCTGCTGGTCGGTGACAGCAAGGGTGGTATCGCCCAGTGGTTCATGGTCCGTGACGAAGACGGCAATTCTTCGCTGAAATTGGTGCGTGACTTCAAGATGGCGGGCAGCCCGATTGCCCAGATCATCTCCGAGCAGCGCCGCAAGGGCTTCATCGCCATGGATAGCGCCGGTAACCTGGGCGTGTTCCACAGCACCGCGCACCGTACCCTGCTGGTCGAGCAGGTCGCCGATGGCCACACCATGGCGGCCATGTCGCCACGCGCCAACCGCATCCTGCTGGAGCACGACGGCAGCCTCGAGCGCCTGCTGCTCGACAACCCGCACCCGGAAATTTCCTTCAGCGCGCTGTGGGGCAAGGTCTGGTACGAGAACTACGACAAGCCGGCCCACGTCTGGCAGTCCACCTCGGCCAACACCGATGCCGAACCCAAGCTGAGCCTGGCGCCGCTGGCCTTCGGTACCCTCAAGGCGGCTTTCTACGCCATGCTGTTGGCCGCTCCCCTGGCGATCGCCGCGGCGATCTACACGGCCTACTTCATGGCGCCGGCGATGCGTGGCAAGGTCAAACCGGTGATCGAGCTGATGGAAGCGCTGCCGACGGTGATTCTCGGCTTCTTCGCCGGCCTGTTCCTCGCGCCCTATGTCGAGGGACACCTGCCCGGGATCTTCAGCCTGTTGATCTTCACGCCGATCGGCATCGTGCTGGCAGGCTTCATCTGGAGCCGCCTGCCGGAGTCCGTGCGCCTGCGCGTACCGGACGGCTGGGAAGCTGCGCTGCTGATCCCGGTCATCCTGGCCGTCGCGTTCTTCTCCCTGAGCATGAGCGGTCACCTGGAAAACTGGCTGTTCGACGGCAACATGCGCCAGTGGCTGAGCAATGACCTGGGCATTCCGTTCGACCAGCGCAACGCCCTGGTGGTCGGTCTGGCCATGGGCTTCGCGGTGATTCCGAACATCTACTCGATCGCCGAAGACGCCGTGTTCAGCGTGCCCAAAAGCCTGACCTTCGGCTCCCTGGCTCTCGGTGCCACGCCGTGGCAGACCCTGACCCGCGTGGTGATCCTGACTGCCAGCCCGGGCATCTTCTCGGCGCTGATGATCGGCATGGGCCGCGCCGTCGGCGAAACCATGATCGTGCTGATGGCCACCGGCAACACGCCGATCATGGACATGAACATCTTCGAAGGCCTGCGCACCCTGGCCGCCAACGTGGCGGTGGAGATGCCGGAGTCGGAAGTGGGCGGTACCCATTACCGCGTCCTGTTCCTTTCCGCGCTGGTGCTGCTGACCTTCACCTTCGTCATGAACACTCTGGCCGAGCTGGTGCGTCAGCGCCTGCGCGTCAAGTACGCATCGCTCTGAGGACTGCAAGACTATGTCCGTGAAACAGAACAACATGAAATCCTGGTTCAAGAGCGGTTCGCCCTGGATCTGGATGAACGCCGGCGCGGTGTCCATCGCCATCATCATGGTCATCGGCCTGCTGTCGGTGATCGCGGTGCGCGGTCTGGCGCACTTCTGGCCGGCCGACATCATCGAAGCCAACTATCAGGTGCCCGGCCAGGAAGCCAGGGTGATGGCTGGCGCCGTGGTGCAGATCGAGGAAATCCCGCGTGCCCGCTTGGCCGCCTCCGGCCTGCCGGTGGATGTCGAGGGTGGCGAGTTCATGACCCGCGAGCTGATCAAGGTGGGTAACCGCGACCTGTACGGTGCGGACTTCACCTGGGTTGTCGGCGAGTGGCTGAGCGACCAGCGCAAGCCGGTGGACATCACCGCCTTCGAGCGTCGCGAGTGGGGCAACTTCTACGGCTACCTGGTCAACGTCAAGGAAAATGGCCAACTGGTCGCTGAAGGCGACGCTGCCTGGGCGGAGCTGCAGAAGCGTCTGCAGCGCGTCGAAGACCTGCATGGCGAAATCGTCAAACTGGAGAAGCGCGACATCGGCCGCATCAACGCCGGCCTGGAGCGCGTGCGCCTGCAGACCCGCAAGCTGGAGCTCACCAACCAGCTCACCGATGCCGCCCAGGCCGACCTAGCTGCCGAGCGCGCCCAGTGGGACGCCGAGTACAAGGTGCTGGAGGCCGAGCTGAGCGCGCGCTACGAGCAGTTCAACCGCGACAGCATGACCGTGCGTTCGGCTGACGGCCGCGAACAGGAAATCAGCCTCGGCAAGGTGGTACGCGCCTTCCGCCCGAACGCCATGTCGACGCTGGACAAGCTGAGCCACTATGGCAGCAAGGTCTGGGAGTTCGTCAGCGACGACCCGCGTGAAGCCAACACCGAAGGCGGCATCTTCCCGGCGATCTTCGGCACCATCATGATGACCCTGATCATGGCGGTGATCGTTACCCCGTTCGGCGTGATCGCAGCCATCTACCTGCGCGAGTATGCCAAGCAGGGCCCGCTGACCCGGGTGATCCGCATCGCGGTGAACAACCTGGCTGGCGTCCCGGCGATCGTCTATGGCGTATTCGGCCTGGGTTTCTTCGTCTACGTGCTGGGTGGCTCGATCGACCGCCTGTTCTTCCCGGAAGCCGCGCCGGCGCCGACCTTCGGTACGCCAGGCCTGCTGTGGGCCTCGCTGACCCTGGCGCTGCTCGCGGTACCGGTGGTGATCGTCGCCACCGAGGAAGGCCTGTCGCGCATTCCGCGAGCGCTGCGTGAAGGCTCCCTGGCCCTGGGCGCGACCAAGGTGGAAACCCTGTGGCGCGTGGTGCTGCCGATGGCTAGCCCGGCGATGATGACCGGCCTGATTCTCGCCGTGGCCCGCGCCGCCGGCGAAGTGGCGCCGCTGATGCTGGTGGGTGTGGTCAAGCTGGCGCCGAGCCTGCCGCTCGACGGCAACTATCCTTACCTGCACCTGGACCAGAAGATCATGCACCTGGGCTTCCACATCTACGACGTCGGCTTCCAGAGCCCCAACGTCGAGGCCGCGCGGCCGCTGGTATATGCCACCGCGCTGCTGCTGGTGCTGGTGATCGCGGTTCTCAACCTGACGGCCATCTACCTGCGCAACCGCCTGCGCGAGAAGTACAAGGCCCTGGACCACTAAATCCGAGCCGCAAGCCCCAAGCCGCCAGCTTCGAGCAGAAGTGCGGCGACCGGGCTTGCAGCTTGTAGCTTGCAGCTTGCCGCTGCGAACGGAGTGAGCACTTATGCAACACGAAAACGCTACCCACGGTATCGACCTCGCGGCCCTGGGCCGAGACAAGCAAAGCCTCAACCTGGCATCCGAGACCGTGGCCATCCAGGTGCCGGGCCTGAATCTCTACTACGGTGAGAAGCAGGCGCTGTTCGACGTCAAGATGGATATCCCCAAGCAGCGCGTGACCGCCTTCATCGGCCCGTCCGGCTGCGGCAAGTCGACCCTGCTGCGTACCTTCAACCGCATGAACGACCTGGTCGACGGTTGCCGTGTGGAAGGTGAGATCAACATCGACGGGCGCAACATCTACCGCAAGGGCGAGGACGTGGCCGAGCTGCGCCGCCGCGTCGGCATGGTGTTCCAGAAGCCCAACCCCTTCCCCAAGAGCATCTACGAGAACGTGGTGTATGGCCTGCGTATCCAGGGCATCAACAGCAAGCGCGTGCTCGACGAAGCGGTGGAGTGGGCGCTGAAGAGCGCGGCGCTGTGGGATGAGGTAAAGGACCGTCTGCACGACTCGGCGCTGGGCCTGTCCGGCGGCCAGCAGCAGCGTCTGGTGATCGCCCGTACGGTGGCGGTGCAGCCGGAAGTGCTGCTGCTCGACGAGCCCTGCTCGGCACTCGACCCGATCTCCACGCTGAAGGTCGAAGAGCTGATTTACGAGCTCAAGAGCAAGTACACCATCGTCATCGTTACCCACAACATGCAGCAGGCCGCGCGGGTTTCCGACTACACGGCATTCATGTACATGGGCAAGCTGATCGAGTTCGGTGACACCGATACCCTGTTCACCAACCCGGCCAAGAAGCAGACAGAAGACTACATCACCGGTCGTTACGGCTAAGGCCATGGCAAATACTCCCTGGCTTTGTCGGGCGCGCTTGCCGTACTACTCGTACTGTCAGCGCGCGCCCTTCGCGCCAGAGAGCATTTTCCAAGGGCCTTAGTGCTGAAACTCAACGTGTAGGGTGCGCCGTGCGCACCATGGTCACCCAAGCCGGCAGCTTTCGCGGAGCGAACCCAATGATCAATAAAGACAACCTTACCCAGCACATCTCCCAGCAATTCAACGCCGAGCTGGAAGAAGTGCGTAGCCACCTGCTGGCCATGGGCGGCCTGGTGGAAAAGCAGGTCAACGACGCCGTCACCGCGCTGATCGAGGCCGACTCCGGCCTGGCCCAGCAGGTGCGCGAGATCGATGACCAGATCAACCAGATGGAGCGCAACATCGACGAGGAGTGCGTACGCATCCTCGCCCGTCGCCAGCCGGCGGCCTCCGACCTGCGTCTGATCATCAGCATCTCCAAGTCGGTGATCGACCTGGAGCGCATCGGCGACGAGTCGACCAAGATCGCCAAGCGCGCCATCCAGCTGTGCGAGGAGGGTGAGTCGCCGCGTGGCTACGTCGAGGTGCGTCATATCGGTGATCAGGTGCGCAGGATGGTGCAGGAGGCGCTGGACGCCTTCGCTCGTTTCGATGCCGACCTGGCGCTGTCCGTGGCGCAGTACGACAAGACCGTCGACCGCGAGTACAAGACCGCGCTGCGCGAGTTGGTCACCTTCATGATGGAAGATCCGCGTTCGATCTCCCGCGTGCTCAACGTGATCTGGGCGCTGCGTTCGTTGGAGCGCATCGGCGATCATGCGCGCAACATCGCCGAACTGGTGATCTACCTGGTGCGCGGCACCGATGTTCGCCACATCGGCCTGACCCGTATGCGCGAAGAGGTAGAGGGCAAGCCCAAGGAATGAGGCCCGCTTCATGCCGACGGCCCGGGACTTCCCGGGCCGTTTCTTTTGCGCGATTTGTTGTGCGTCCGGCGTTTTCCGTTGGCCTTAGGCCACTGGCCATGACTATGCTTACTGCCATTCGTACAGGAGTAACCGATGAGCAAAGTCAGTGTGCTGGTGGTGGATGACGCGACCTTTATCCGTGATCTGGTCAAGAAAGGGCTGCGCGATAACTTCCCCGGCGTACAGATCGAGGAAGCGATCAATGGCCGCAAGGCCCAGCAGATGTTGAGCCGTCAGGTGGTCGACCTGATTCTCTGCGACTGGGAAATGCCGGAGATGTCCGGCCTCGAGCTGCTGACCTGGTGCCGCGAGCAGGACAACCTGAAAACCACGCCCTTCATCATGGTCACCAGCCGTGGCGACAAGGAGAACGTGGTGCAGGCGATCCAGGCCGGTGTCTCCGATTACATCGGCAAGCCGTTTTCCGACGAGCAGTTGGTGACCAAGGTGAAGAAGGCGTTGAGCCGTGCTGGCAAGCTGCAGGCCCTGGCCGCCAGCGCGCCGCCGAAAATGCTCAGTAGCGGTGGTTTCGCCAATGACTCGCTGGCCGCACCCACCGGCGGCAAGGCTGACGTGGTCAAGCCCAGCGCACCGACGCCGGCCCCTGCTGCAGCCGCGCCGGCGGCCAGCGCCGCGCCAGCACCCGCCGCAGCCAGCAAGGCGCCGGCCGGCCGTGGCCAGGGCCAGCTGCGCCTGCCGGCCGGCAGCATGGCCTGTGTGATCAAGGCGCTGAGCCTCAAGGAGGCGCTGCTGGTGGTCAAGCGTGGCGAGCCGCTGCCGCAGGTACTGGAGAGCGCTGTGCTCGATCTGGAGCAGGGCGAGGCGGCGGAAACCGCTCGGCTCAATGGCTACCTGCACGCGGTGGCGGCCTTCGAGCCCAAGCCTGAAAGTGAATGGCTGCAGCTGACCTTCCGTTTCGTCGACCGCGACCCGCAGAAGCTCGATTACCTGTCGCGGCTGATCGCCCGCGGTACCGCACAGAAGCACTTCAGCCCCGGCGCCTGATGACGGGTTTATCTGCGTGCATCTTGTGAGAAACATGCCAAATGCCGACCAGCGGCGGTGAGCCGGTTCACAGCCTGACGGTCGGTATCTCGCGTACCCTGTTCTGCGCTGCTAGTCTTTTCAACCCGGATATCAAAAAGCCATAAGATCCGAGTCATTATGCTAGGGCGCCTGATCATTCTCTGCAGTCTGCTGGCCTTTTGTGGCCAGACCGCTGCGCTGACCATTTACAAGTTCGTCGACAAGAACGGCGTAGTCACCTATAGCGATCAGGCCGCGCCTGGCGCGCAGGTGTTCGTGTTCAACGACCGCATGGTCGAGCGCCTGGACAATCAGGTGAAGCTGGAGACCAAGAAGCACGAAGCCGGCGAAACCCTGCTGGTGCGCAACGACCTCTATGCCCCGGTGGAAATCGAGCTGAAGCTCGAGCAGGTGCAGAACGCCATCGGCGCGCCGGAGAAGCCTATTCGCTGGGTGCTGCCGCCACGCAGCAATATCCGCCTGGCCACTCTCGCTGCGCAGGACGCCTCCAAACCGCTGCGCTACAAGCCCAGGCTGCGCTACGCCCTCGGTGATCCGCGCCTGCAGCCGAGCATTCATCGCTACCCGCTGCCCTGGCGCGGCGGTCCGTTCCGCCAGACCCAGGGCGCCAACGGCACCTACAGCCATTTCACCCCCAAGGGGCGTTACGCGGTGGACATCGCCATGCCCGAGGGCACGCCCATCGTCGCGGCGCGCGGCGGTGTGGTGGTCAAGACCGAGAACCAGCAGAGCGGTCGTGGCAACAACCCGGCCGGCAACTACGTGCGCATCCTGCATGACGACGGCACCATGGGCGTTTACCTGCACCTGATGAAGGGTTCGGTCAGCGTGCGTGAGGGCCAGCGCGTGGAGACCGGCAGCCTGCTGGCGCGCTCCGGCAACACCGGCAACAGCACCGGCCCGCACCTGCACTTCGTGGTGCAGCGCAACGTCGGTCTGGCTGTCGAATCCATCCCCTTCAACTTCCGCCAACCGGTCAACAGCCTGCCCAATTTCGCCGTCGGCGGCGAATAACCCTTCGCGCCCCGCATCGCAATCCATTCCAGCCCCGGCGCCACCCTGTGGGACGCCGGAAAAGCTTCGCGGTCAAGACCGCTCCCACATTTCGGGCGCTGCCAGGTACTGGCTCTTCTGTGGGAGCGGACTTGTCCGCGAACAAGAGGATGGACGGCGAATAACCCTTCGCGCCCTGCGTCGCAATCCATTCCAGCCCTCGGCGCTACGCAGTGGTGATGCCGGAAAAGCTTCGCGGTCAAGACCGCTCCCACAGTTCGGATGCCGCAGGTTCTGCTTCTTCTTCTGTGGGAGCGGACTTGTCCGCGGACAAGAAGGATGGGCGGCGAATAACCCTTCGCGCCCCGCGTCGCAATCCATTCCTACCCCTGGCGCCACCCAGTGGGGACGCCGGAAAAGCTTCGCGGTCAAGACCGCTCCCACAGTTCGGGCGCTGTCAGGTACTGGCTCTTCTGTGGGAGCGGACTTGTCCGCGAACAGGACGGGCAGAAACCCTTCAGGACGTCCGTCACACCATCCGTGTCATGACGCTTTCGCTTAAGCGGCATGCCCTCAGGGTCGCCTGTGTAATGGGTACGTCCGCGGCCCGCGCGACGCGGGCGGAAGTCAGCCTTCCGCTTGTCGCTCGCCGCCGCGCGAGCGGAAAGAATCTTTCACCTGGCGGAACGCCGAAAGCCATCTAGATCAAGGCTTTCAGCTGTTGGCACCGCTATTGCTATCTCACAGGAAAACGGGTGTCCGACTATGGCTATCGATTCAGATTACGTTCAAAGCATGGCGACCCAGCTGGCCCAGTACGAAGTTCAGGGCCAACTGGCCAAGGCCAATCGCAACCAGGCGTCATACAAAGCGCAGCTCAATGCTCTGACCACGCTGGATACTGCGCTGAAGAGCTTCAAGAGCGCCGCCAGCGGTCTCAAGCTGGCCGGCAGCAGCATGCTGGTCAACAGCGCCAGCTTCACCCAAGAGGGCTATGCCAGCGCCACGGTAGGCAGCAAGGCGGTGGCCGGCAGTTACGATTTCTTCGTCCAGCAGCTGGCCAGCAAGAGCCAGGTTGCCCTACAGGGGTTGCAGGACGGCAACCTCGGCAGCGGCAGCCTGACCATCGGCCAGGGCAGCGGCTCGTTCAACATCGATCTCGGCACCGTCGCGACCCTCGACGAACTGGCCAAGGCCATCAACGCCGCCGCCGATAACGAGGGCGTGAAGGCGACACTGGTGCGCAGCAACGGCCAGGTCAACCTGGTGCTGACCAGCGAAAAGACCGGTGCCGACCAGGCTATCAGCCTGAGTGCCAGCGGCAATGCTGCTTTCGAAGGGGCCGTGGCCGGGCGTCAGGAACTCTCCGTGGCCAAGGACGCCATCGTGCGCCTGGGCGGTGAGACGGGTATCGAGCTGACCAGCACCAGCAACACCTTCGACAACCTCATCGATGGCGTCAGCCTGACCTTCAGCAAGGCGCACAAGAGCGGTGATGCACCGCTGACCATGGAAGTCGGCCAGGATCAGAAAGCCACCAAGGAAAAGGCGCAGACCTTCGTCAACGCCTTCAACGCGCTGATGACCAGTTTCGATTCGCTCACCGCCAGCGGCGGCGAGAGCGGCGGTCGTGGGGTTCTGGCCGGTGATGCCAGCGTGCGTGCCATCGAGGGCATGCTCAATCAGTTGGTGCGCACCTCGTTCGGTGGTGTGAGCCTCACCGAGTTCGGCATCGCCGCCGACCGCAACGGCAAGCTGACCATCGACAACGTGCGCTTCGAGAAGGCCGTGGCAGCCAACCCGGAGGGCTTCGAGAAGCTGTTCACCGACAAGGGCAACCTGCTCGACACCCTGGACAAGAACCTGGCGGCTTACACCAGCAGCGCCGGCGGCCTACTGACCGACCGCAAGGACAACCTCAATACCCAGCTGCGCCGTGTCGATCAGCAGTTCGACACCATCCAGAAGCAGTACGACTCCTACTACGCCCGCTATCTCCGCCAGTACACCGGTCTCATGCAGACCATGGCGGCGATGGAACAGACCTACGGAATGTTCTGATGAGTGCCTACAACCTCAACGAAAGTTACGACAGCTACCGCACAGTGGATCTCGAGGCGCGCGCTGCCGCCGCCTCGCCTTACGAACTGGTGCTGGTGCTGTTCGACGGCCTGCTCGACGAGTTGGCCCGTGCCCGTGGCCATATCGAGGCCAAGCGCTACCAGCAGAAGGGCCAGTCCCTGGAGAAGTGCCTGAACATCCTCAATGGCCTCAATGGCGCCCTCGATTACGAGAACGGCGGCGAGCTGGTGCAGGGTCTGGCGCGGCTTTATGACTACTGCATCTATCGACTCTCCGACGTCAGCGTCAGCCTGTCGCTGGAGGGGCTGGACGAGGTGGTCGGCCTGCTCGGCGTGCTGCGCGAAGGCTGGGAAAGCGTGAATGCAACGCGCAAGTGAACTGCGCGCGCTGCAGCAGTTGCATGCCCAGCTGACGCAAGCGCTGGAGCAGGGCGACTGGACGCGCATCGGCGAGATCGACTCGCGGATTCGCGCCTGTCTGCAACTGCTGGCCGCTCTGCCGAGCCTGAGCGACGAGGTGCGTGAGGCCAGGGAGCAACTGCGCCAGTTACACGGGCAGGCGCGCAACGCCTGCGCGGAGGAATGCGAGCGGGTGCGCCGGCAATTGCTGACGCATCTGGAATACGCCGAAGGACGCAGTGCTTACATGCGCGTCGATCTGTATCAAGCCGGGAGATAAAGGGGTGCTGCAACTGATCAATGCCAACGCTCGGGTCAGCCCGAGTGGTTCCGCCGAGCAAACGCTGCCGTCGGGTTTTGCCCAGGCTGGCAGCGCGGGCGATGCGACCCGGCCGTTCGATCAGCAGATGGCCGTGCAGGGCTTCGCTGCTGCCGATGCGCAAGCGGTGCCCGGCGTGAGCGTGACGCCCGAAGCCATCCATCTCAGCGAAGCGGATGCCGAGCAGTGGCTGGCCGGAATGCTGGGGCAGCAGGCCGTGCGTATCGAGGCGCGCGAGGCGCCGGAGCCGGTGCAGGAGGAGCAGGAACAGGTGCAGGAAGAACAGGCCGAGCCGGCAGCCGTGTTACCTGCCGCATTCCTCGACCAGGCGCACGTGCAGTCTCGTGAGCAGCGCTTGCCAGCGGAGACGTTGCGCGCTGCTACCGCTACCGCACCCGGCCAGCCGCCAGCGCCAGTCGCGGACCCAGTGGCAGTGCCCAAGCCGCTGCTGACGGCCGAGACCGCGACCCAGGCTGCCGCGCCGCTGGCGCTGGATGACGTCGTCGAGCTGAAGGTGATCGAGCGCCTGCCGGGCAGCAGCACGGACAGCGACAAGGTGACACCAGGCAGCGCTGCCGCTACCTCGGCCGCTCCCGTGCCGCTGGCGACCGAGCGGCCGCTCAAGCTGCACGCGCCCCAGGCTCAGTGGGGCGAGCAGATGCTGGCCAGCCTGCGTGAACACGTCGACCTGCAGATCAATCAGCGTATTCAGAACGCCACCATCCGCCTCGATCCGCCGGAGCTGGGCAGCCTGGAAATCTTCCTCAGCCACGAGTCCGGCCGCCTCAGCGTGCAACTGTCCGCGGCCAATGCCGACGTGGCGCGCCTGCTGCAGCAGACCAGCGAGCGTCTGCGTCAGGAACTGGTGGGGCAGAACTTCGTGCAGGTCAACGTACAGGTTTCCGCCGATGCGCAGGGCGGGCGCCAGCAGCAACAGGCGCAGGCTCAGGCCTGGCTTGCCGAGGACGCTGTGGCCGCAGCCGCGGTGCTGCCGAGCGGTGGCGAGCGTAGCGCCACGGAGTCGGCCAGCGATGTGCTGGTCACCGTTTAATTTTCCGTTAGTGAATCGAGAGTAGCCATGACAATGCCGCGCATCCTCCTGCTGCTGGTTATCTTCAACACCCTGGTGGTGATCGGCGGCAGCATCTTCAACTACGCCACGCTCAAGTCGATGCAGACCGGCCAGACCGTGCTCGGCATTTCCGCTGGCGCTGGCGGCAGCGAAGCTGAGGAGGCCAAGAGCGAATACCGCTTCTTTCCCATCGAGAAAGTGATCGTCAGCCTGCAGGGTGAGACCCGCGAACATTATTTCGTTCTCGACCTGGTGCTGCAGGCCGACGTGGAAACCGATCCGAAGAAGCTCGAGCAGATCGATCCCATGGTGCGCAATTCTGTGGTTGCGCATCTGTCCTCGATGAGCTTCGAGAAGCTGCGCGGCATGCCCATTCCCGAACTGCAGGGCACCCTGGAGCGGGTGCTGTCCGATGATTTCGCCAGCAAGAAACTGGCGAAGCCCTTCGCCAGCGTGCTGGTCAGCAAGCTGATCGTCCAGTAGGGCGCAGCGAGCGACTGCGCCGGAACGGAGCCGACTATCCATGAATGCCAACTGCGCCATCGACTACCGCTATGCCGCCGAACAGGGCGGTGCCGCGCTGTTCGCCCCCGGTGCCGAGCAGAAGTGGCTGTTGCAGTACCTGCCGCTGGTCAAGCGCATCGTCAGCCAGCTGGCGCTGCAGGCCAACCAGGTGCTCGACCGCGAGGATATGGAGCAGATCGGTCTGATGGGACTGCTCGAGTGCCTGCGCCGCTACGGCACGCCGGACGAGCAGTTCGGTCGTTTCGCCGCCTTGCGCATACGTGGCGCGATTCTCGATGAGCTGCGCCGTCAGGACTGGCGGCCGCGTCAGGTGCGCCAGCAGACGCACAAGATCCGCGATGCCATTCGCCAGCTGGCGCGGCAGCTGGGGCGCGTGCCGCAGGAGGAGGAGATCCTCCAGGCGGCCGGGATCAGCGCCAAGGATTACCAGGAGTTTCTCCAGGCCGATGCCTGCGAGGCCATCGAAAGCCTCGATGAACTGCTGCAGAACGGTCACGAGGGTTTCGCCTGCGGCAGCAGCGCGGTCGAGGAACGGGTGCTCAAGGAGCGCCTGCTGACCCAGGCGCTGAGTCAGCTCAGCGAGCGCGAACGGCTGGTGCTGACCCTTTACTACCAACACGAGCTGAGCCTCAAGGAAATCGCCCTGGTGCTGGAGCTGAGCGACGCGCGCGTCTGCCAGCTGAGCAAGCAGGCGATCGCCAAGGCCAGCCGCTACCTGAACGAGAGAGGCTAGGGTGCAGAAGTTATTAGGTGCATTGATCATCGTCGCCTGCGTGCTGGGTGGCTACGTCATGGCTCATGGTGAGCTGGCCATGCTCTGGCAGCCGGCCGAGGTGATCATCATCGTCGGCGCAGGTTTTGGTGCCCTGGTGGTGGCCAACCCCAAGGACGTGCTGCTGGATATGCTGCACCAGATCAAGGGCGTGTTCGTTTACAAGAAGCGTGGCGAGGAGTTCCAGCGCCAGTTGCTGATGATGCTCTACGAGCTGCTGGAGATGGTCGACGTCGGCGGCCTCAAGGTACTTGATGCGCATATCGAGGAACCCGAGCAGAGCGACCTGTTCGGCAAGTACCCGCTGATCCGTCAGGAAAAGAACCTGATGGCCTTCATCGCCGACAACTTCCGCCTGATGGCCATGGGCAAGATCAGCGCGCACGAACTGGAAGGCTTTCTCGAGCAGGAGCTGGAGGCCATGGAGCACGTGCTGATGCAGCCGTCGCGCTCGTTGCACAAGATCGGCGAGGCCATGCCGGGCTTCGGCATCCTCGCGGCGATCCTCGGCATCGTCATCACCATGGGCAACATCGGCGGTTCGGTCGCCGAGATCGGTGCCCACGTGGCGGCGGCGCTGGTCGGCACCTTCCTCGGCATTTTCATGTGCTATTGCGTGATGGACCCGCTGTCGAGCGCCATGGGCCAGCGCATCAAGACCGAGATGTCGGCGCTCGAATGCGTGCGCACCACCCTGGTCGCCCATGTCGCCGGCAAGCCCACGTTGTTGGCAGTGGATGCCGGGCGCAAGCTGATCGAGCAGGACGTCAAACCTGCGTTCAAGCAGCTGGAAATCTGGGTCAACCGTTATGAAGATGAAAGGGACGCCGCATGAAACAGCGCGGTGGTGACGGCCACGAGATCATCGTCAAGCGGCGTGGCAAGAAGGGCGGCCACGACGCGCATGGCGGTGCCTGGAAGGTGGCCTTCGCCGACTTCACCATGGCCATGATGGCGCTGTTCATGGTGCTGTGGATCATCCAGCCGCAGACCCAGGACGCCAGCCGCGCCAACGCCGACATGCTGAATAATCCGCTGGTCGACGGTGGCGCCGGCATTTTCGACGGCACCAGCACCACACCGCTGGAACTCGATGGCGTGCCGGTGCAGGTCGCCCCGCGCCGTGACCCCGAGAACCGCGCGCGCACGCCGCAGGAAGACCCCGGTGCGGCCCTTGGCGAGGGCCAGCCCGGCGAGCCGCGTCGCCCGCACTTTAGCGAGTCGGTGCAGATGCAGGAGCTGGCCACGTTGATGAAGGAGCTGGCCCTGCAGCTCGACGCCGAGGCCAACATCGAAGTGCAGGTGGTGCCTCAGGGCCTGCGTATTCTGATCAAGGACGATGAGCAGCGTTTCATGTTCAATCGCGGCAGTTCCCACCTGAATGCGCATTTCGAAACCCTGCTGCAGCGTCTGGCCGGTATCCTCGGGCGAGTCGACAACCACCTGATCATCAGCGGCCACACCGACTCCATGCCCTATCGCGGCGTGGTCGGCGGCTACAACAACTGGAACCTGTCCGGCGACCGCGCACTGCGCGCGCGCAACGTGCTGGTGGAAGCCGGCCTGCCGACCGGCAACGTGCTGCAGGTCGCGGCCCAGGCAGACGGCATGCCGTTGCTGCCGAACGATCCGGAGAACGGCGCCAATAGGCGTATCGAGCTGCTGTTGCTGACCAGCCAGGCCGAAGGCCTGTATCGCGAGCTGTTCGGCGAGGCTCAGGTGCGCGCCGAGGTACGCGCCGAAGGCGTCCAGCTCAGCCTGCCGGAGTCCTGAGCGGTGGTGCCTCTCGCGCTAGGGATTGCGCCCATGGCAATAGACCTGCCGGGTTTCCAGCGCGTAGAGGCAGCCATCGACGCTGGTCAGGCGAATGGTCGATCCCTTGTGGCGGCCGTAGAGCAGGTTGAACACCAGCTCGTCGTCGATCTCGCTGGCCAGCCCGGTGACCTGACCGTCCTCGACACGCAATCGATAATTGCCGAGGAAGCCATAGTCCACCACGCCCGAGGTTTCCAGAATGCTGTCGCCTTGCCGGGTCATGGCATAGAAGCGACCGTCGTTGACCTGCAGGCTGTGGCTGATGTCCAGTACGCGCCCGTTGCTCAACTGCACCTGGCCGGTGGACAGGTAGCGACCATCGAGTTCGGCGCTGGAGGTGAAGCTAAGCCACAGGGCAAGCATGCCCAGCAGCATCGTCAGAGCCGTGGCGAACATGGTGAGCAACCAGCCGCCGCTGATGCCGCACTGCTTGCTCTTGCTCATGGCAGGCACCTGCTCAACTGGGCGTCGGCCACCTGATTCAGCTGGCTTTCGTGCAGCATCAGCGAGCGCGCGCCACCGTTGGGCTGCAGGCACAGCAGTTCATAGAAGCCTCCATGCAGGCGCAGCACCAGGCTCGCCGGCTTGCTGGCCAGAACCGCAAGCCGGCTGGTCAGGCCATGGGTTTGCAGAATCAACTGTTGCAGACGCTGCGAGTCTTGATCGATGTAGTGAACGTGCAGCGGGCCCAGGTTCATTTCGCTACTGTGCAGATCCTTGGGTTGGCTGATGTTGTACAGCGCCATGAACAGGGCGATGCCAATGAGGCCGAAAATACTCAGCAGAATCAGCCAGGATGTTTGCTGCCGGCTATGGCGGCGCAAAAAGGCGGGTGATGGGGCCGGGGTATCGAGTGGTTCGCTGACTTCGCCAATGTCATCGATGCTCGGCGGATAGACCAGATAGTTGGGGTTGAGCAGATAGCCGCGGCGCGGCAGGGTCTGGATGATTTCCCGGCTTTTCTCGTCGCCCAATATCTGGCGCAAGGTGTAGATCTGCTGGTTGAGGCTGCCCTGGCCGACGACCCGGTCGGCCCAGGCATGATTCATCAGCTCGTCGCGTGACACCACCTCGCCGGGCTCCTGCAACAGGCGTTCGAGCAGGCGGCTACCGGAGTAGCCCAGGTCGATCTTCTCCTCGATACCACTTTTGACCAGGGTCAGCTGATACAGCGCCGGGTAAAAGTGTGCATAGCAATCGCTTCGTCCGGTCCTGATGATCAGACAGGCGATATTGCTTCCCGGCTCGGCGAGCGGCGTTTCGGAGCTGGAATTCATGCGGTCCTTGGGGCGAGCGGTGTTTCCGTTTGGAAAGTCCGGGCGATAAGTGGGTCGGCATTCTGGCGTCAGGAAAATACTGTGGCAAGTCTTGTGCCATAGCTTTGATTGCAGTTGTAGGACAACAATTGAACTCGTTCAAGGCTGATAGCGACCGGGCAGCCAGTTAAGTGGGCACGATCAACGCGAATTGCGAATTGGCTCGATCATTCCGAAATGCTGTTACGGTTGATCGATTGCGGCGACAGATGGCGATGGTCCGATGGACCATGAAGAACGCCCCGCGAGAGCGGGGCGTCGGAGGGTGTGGCGCAATCCGTTGCGCCTAAATGACGCGGGATCAGCCCAGCAGGGACATGACCATGCCCGGCATCTGGCCGGCCTGCTTGAGCATGGAAATGCCGGACTGCATCAGCATGCTGTTCTTGGTCATGTTGGCGCTTTCCTTGGCGAAGTCGGCATCCATGATGCGTCCCTTGGCCATGTCGGTGTTGTCCTTCATGTTGCCCAGGTTGTTGGCGGTGTGGTTCAGGCGGTTGATGTTGGCACCGAACTGGGCACGCAGCGCGCCGATGTCGTCGAGTGCGTCGCTCAGCGTATCGATCATCGCGTTGGCGTTGGTGTTGACCGCAGTATCCGGATCCTGGGTGGTGGCCAGTTCGGTACCCGGAGTTCCAGCGGTGGTGTAGGTATCGGAAATCGCCGCCAGGGAGGTGCCCAGAGCGGTCAGCTTGGTGCTGACGTCCAACTCCAGGGTTTCGGCAGAGCTGGAGCCGATCTGGAAGTTGACTGCAGCGGACAGTTTGCCGTTGGAGCCGTCGACGGTAGTGCCGTTGCTGAACAGGTTCTCGCCGGCATACTTGGTGTTTTTGACGATGTTGGCCATTTCCTTGCCGAGCTCGTCGTATTCGTTCTGCAGGGCGATCAGGTCGGCGCCGCTGTTGGTGGCGTTGGAGGCCTGGGTGGCCAGGTCCTTCATGCGCTGGACGATATCGGTCATCTCGCTGAAGGCGCCTTCGGCGGTCTGCAGCAGGGAGATGGCATCACCGGTGTTGCGCATGGCCACGTCCATGCCGCGCGACTGGGCATTGAGGCGGGTGGCGATCTGCAGGCCGGCGGCATCGTCGGCGGCGCTGTTGATGCGCAGGCCGGTGCCCAGGCGCTGTTGGTTGGTGCCCAGGGCGTTGTTGGTCTTGCCCAGGTTGGTCTGGGTGACCAGCGAGGAGTAGTTGGTATGAATCGAGAGAGCCATAAGAGTATTCCTTCGTGCGTGAACGCCTGGAAGCGGTGCTGTAGGAACAGGGCGACCGTTTTCGCGAATGCCTTAAGGGCGGACGGCGTTTAGTCGTACATGTGGAGTGGCGCAGTCCCTTGCGCCTGGAAAGCCCGTGATCAGCCCAGCAGGGACATGACCATGCCCGGCATCTGGCCGGCTTGCTTGAGCATGGAAATGCCGGACTGCATCAGCATGCTGTTCTTGGTCATGTTGGCGCTTTCCTTGGCGAAGTCGGCATCCATGATGCGACCCTTGGCCATGTCGGTGTTGTCCTTCATGTTGGCCAGGTTGTTGGCGGTGTGGTTCAGGCGGTTGATGTTGGCACCGAAACTGGCACGCATCGCACCGACATCGTCCAGCGCGCCTTCCAGCGCGGTCATCGCCGCACCGGCGTTGGCCGCAGTGTCGAGGGTCAGGGCGGCCACGTCGGTATTGAGCGTGGTGTCCAGGGTGCCCAGATCGGTGCTGACGTCAAAGCTCAGGGTTTCTGCCGAGCTGGAGCCGATCTGGAAGCTGACGGCGGCGGCGAGCTTGGTGGTGAACAGGTTTTCGCCCGCGTATTTGGTGTTGTTGAAGATGTTGGTGATCTCTTTGGCCAACTCGTCGAATTCGGACTGCAGGGAGGTGCGGTCATCGGCAGAGTTGGTGTCGTTCGCCGCTTGGGTGGCCAGATCCTTCATACGCTGCAGGATGTCGGTGGTTTCGTTGAACGCACCTTCGGCGGTTTGCAGCAGGGAGATGGCGTCGCCAGTGTTGCGCATGGCCACGTCCATGCCGCGCGACTGGGCATTGAGGCGGGTGGCGATCTGCAGGCCGGCGGCATCGTCGGCGGCGCTGTTGATGCGCAGGCCGGTGCCCAGGCGCTGTTGGTTGGTGCCCAGGGCGTTGTTGGTCTTGCCCAGGTTGGTCTGGGTAACCAGCGAGGAGTAGTTGGTATGAATCGAGAGAGCCATGAGTGTATTCCTTCGTGCGTGAACGCCTGGAAGCGGTGCTGTAGATACAGGGCGACCGTTTTCTCGAATGCCTTAAGGGCGCTGGCGTTCAGTGGTGAAATGGGTGTGGCGCAGTCCCTTGCGCCGGCTAAGCGCGTGATCAGCCCAGCAGGGACATGACCATGCCCGGCATCTGGCCGGCCTGCTTGAGCATGGAAATGCCGGACTGCATCAGCATGCTGTTCTTGGTCATGTTGGCGCTTTCCTTGGCGAAGTCGGCGTCCATGATGCGACCCTTGGCCATGTCGGTGTTGTCCTTCATGTTGGCCAGGTTGTTGGCGGTGTGGTTCAGGCGGTTGATGTTGGCGCCAAGCTGCGAACGCAGAGTGCCGACGGCGTCCAGAGCGGTTTCCAGCTCGTCCATGGCGCTACCGGCGTTGGTGGCGTCATCGAGGGTCTCGGCCTTGATGGTGGTGATCGCACCGGTAACGGCGGTCAGGTTTGCACTGGCGTTGAACGACAGGGTTTCGGCGCTGCTGGAGCCGATCTGGAAGGTCATTGCAGCGGTCAGCTTGCCACCGGCAGCAAACAGGGCTTCGCCTGCGTACTTGGTGTTGCTGATGATGTTGGTCAGCTCGTTGCCCAGCTCGTCGTACTCGGCCTTCAGCGAGGTACGGTCGTCGTCGCTGTTGGTGTCGTTCGCGGCCTGGGTGGCAAGGTCCTTCATGCGTTGCATGATGTCGGTCATCTCGCTGAAGGCGCCTTCGGCGGTCTGCAGCAGGGAGATGGAATCACCGGTGTTGCGCATGGCCACGTCCATGCCGCGCGACTGAGCGTTGAGGCGGGTGGCGATCTGCAGGCCGGCGGCATCGTCGGCGGCGCTGTTGATGCGCAGGCCGGTGCCCAGGCGCTGCTGGTTGGTGCCCAGGGCGTTGTTGGTTTTGCCCAGGTTGGTCTGAGTGATCAGCGAGGAGTAATTGGTGTGAATCGACAAGGCCATGATCGTAATCCTTCGTGCGGTAGGCGCGGAATGAAGCTGGCTGTGATTGCCTGCTGTAGGTGAAGGGCGACCGGCTTTTGGCGCTGCTTAAATGACGCCGAAGATTTTCCTGCACTGCGCAAAGGTTCGGGCACCTGCCTGGGCCTGTAATGAAAACGGCGACCCGAAGGTCGCCGTTGTCGTATTGCCAAGGCCGATCAGCCGATTTCGATCATCTCGAAATCCATCTTGCCGACGCCGCAGTCGGGGCACAGCCAGTCTTCCGGCACGTCTTCCCAGCGGGTGCCGGGGGCGATGCCGTCATCCGGCCAACCCTGGCTCTCGTCGTAAATCAGTCCACAGACCACGCATTGCCACTTCTTCATATCGACCTCGGGTGAATCTCACGGTGCCGGCAAGCTACCGCAATTGGCGGGATGCGCCAAGCCGGCTGGCGGCAATCGCCGCCAGTCGGTGGGCCAAGCACAGTCGGGTCGTGCGATAGACGACCCGTGTGGCGTCAGCGCGCGGCCATCAGCGGATCGGTCAGCGCCATGCCGTACATCGCCACCAGCGCGATCACACCAGCCATGGTGAGGTAGTACAGCGTCGGCAGAATGGTCTTGCGCAGGGTGATGCCTTCACGGCCGAGCAGACCGACGGTCGCCGAGGCCGCCACCACGTTATGGATGGCGATCATGTTGCCCGCCGCCGCGCCGACCGACTGCAGTGCCACCATCATTGCCCCGGACACACCGAGCAGCTGCGCCGCGTTGAACTGGAACTGCGACAGCATCAGGTTGGACACGGTATTGGAGCCGGCGATGAAGGCGCCGAGCCCGCCCACCGCCGGGGCGAAGAACGGATACACGCCGCCGACGCTATCGGCCACCAACTGCGCCATGGCTACCGGCATCGACACCAGGTCGCTGCCATTGACCCCGGAGTTGATCAGGATACGCACCATGGGGATGGTGAAGATCAATACGAAGCCGGCGCCTAGCAGGGTCTTGCTCGACTCGCCCACCGCCGCCTTGAGCTCGGAAAAACGCATGCGATGGAGGAAGAAGGTCACCAGCACCACCATGCACAGGATGCCGCCCGGCAGGAACAGCGGCTCGATGGTGCCGGACACGCCGGTCTCGCCGAGGATGTCCTTCCAGCCGAAGGTAACGCTCATCAGCGCCGCTTTCACCTCGGGGAAGGTGCGCGAGATCACCAGGAATACCGCCAGCAGCAGGTAGGGCGCCCAGGCCATGGGCACCGAGATCGGCGCCTTGCCTGCCACCTCGTCCAGTCTCATTTCGATCTTGCCCATCCAGTCGGACGGCCAGTCCTTGGGATCGGCGAAGTCCCAGGTGTTCTTGGGCAACAGAAAGCCCGCTTTGGCAGCCGGCACCACGATGGCCAGGCCGACCAGGGCGCCGATCATCGAGGGGAATTCCGGGCCGAGGAACACGCCGGCCGCCATGTACGGCAGGGAGAAGGCGAAGGCGGTGAAGATGGCGAACGGCGCGATGGCCAGGCCTTCCTTCCAGCTCTGATTGCGACCGAAGAAGCGCGTCATGATCATCACCATGATCAGCGGCATCAGCAGGCCGATCAGGCCGTGGGTGATGGCCACCCGCGAATAGATCAGGTGGAAGAAGGTTTCCCAGGTGCTGCCGGTGGCCACCAGTTGCTCAGTGATGCCGGTCTTGTCCAGGCCGGCGCCGACGCCCACCAGAATCGGCGTACCCACCGCCCCGAAGGACACCGGTGTGGACTGCACCATCATCCCCAGCACCACTGCGGCCAGGGCCGGGAAGCCTAGCGCCACCAGCAGCGGCGCGGCCACTGCGGCCGGGGTGCCGAAGCCGGAGGCGCCCTCGATGAAGCAGCCGAACAGCCAGGCGACGATCAGCGCCTGCACGCGGCGGTCCGGGCTGATGTTGGAGAAGCCCCGACGAATCGCCGCGATGCCACCGGAGTGCTTGAGGGTGTTCAGCAGCAGGATCGCGCCGAAGATGATCCACAGGATCGAGGCCGTGAGAATCAGCCCCTGCAGACTGGAGGCAATGACCCGGTTGAGGGACATGTCCCAGGCCAGCAGGCCGATCAGGGCGGTGAGGACGAACACCAGCGGCATCGCGTACTTGGCCGGCCAGCGAAAGCCGATCAGCAGTACACCCGCCAGTACCAGTGGCACGAAGGCCAGGATGGAGAGCAGCGTTTGACTCATGGGTTGGTTCCTTCTTTTTCTTGTGAACCACAGTTTTCCGGGGATACCCGGCGCCACGCATCTGGAAGGGCCGGGCACCACGGCGCCGACCTTTCCGCGAGCCGCGACGGCAGGGATCACCCGCCACCGCGCTCATGCTCGAAAGCCCCGACGGTCAGTGACCGTCAGGGCTTGTTTCGTGGAGGCTTTCGGCTCCGTCCACGATGGTTAGTCTGCTTTTTGTGGGAGGGGCTTCAGCCGCGAGCTCTTTGTAGTTGTTTTGTCGCGGTTAAAGCCCCTCCCACAGTAGTTCAAACCTCCTGCTTGAAACGCAGCCGCCAGGCATGCAGCAGCGGCTCGGTATAGCCGGACGGCTGCTCGCGGCCCTTGAACACCAAGTCACTGGCGGCGCGGAAGGCATGGGATTGTTCGAAGTCAGGTGCCATCGGGCGGTAGGCCGGATCGCCAGCATTCTGCCCGTCGACCACCTGTGCCATGCGCTGCAGCGTCTCGCGCACCTGGGCCTCGTTGACCACGCCGTGGTGCAGCCAGTTGGCGATATGCTGAGCCGAAATGCGCAGGGTGGCGCGGTCTTCCATCAGGCCGACGTTGTGGATATCCGGCACCTTGGAGCAGCCGACGCCTTGCTCGACCCAGCGCACTACGTAACCGAGGATGCCCTGGCAGTTGTTGTCCAGCTCCTGCTGGATATCGCTGGCGCCCCACGGCCGCTCGGCGCTGACCGGCACGCTGAGCAGATCGTTCAGCAGGCTGTCGCGCTGGCTGGCCAGGTCGATCAGCTCCAGCTCGCTCTGCACCGCCTGCACGTCGATCTTGTGGTAGTGCAGCGCGTGCAGCACGGCGGCGGTGGGCGACGGCACCCAGGCGGTGTTGGCGCCGGCTTTCGGATGGCCGATCTTCTGCTCCAGCATGGCCGCCATCAGATCCGGCATGGCCCACATGCCCTTGCCGATCTGCGCCTTGCCACGCAGCCCGCAGGCCAGGCCGACCAGCACGTTGTTACGCTCGTAGGCCTGGATCCAGGCGCTGGATTTCATGTCGCCCTTGCGCAGCATGGCACCTGCTTCCATGGCGGTGTGCATTTCGTCGCCGGTGCGGTCGAGGAAGCCGGTGTTGATGAAGGCCACACGCGCGCTGGCGGCCTCGATGCACGCCTTGAGGTTGACGCTGGTGCGCCGCTCCTCATCCATGATGCCCATTTTCAGGGAATTGGCCGGCATGCCCAGCAGCTGCTCGACGCGACCGAACAGTTCGTTGGCGAAGGCCACTTCGAACGGCCCGTGCATCTTCGGCTTGACGATATACACGCTGCCGGTGCGCGAGTTGCCGCGGCGCTTGAGGTCATGCAGGGCGATCAGGCTGGTCACCACCGCATCGAGGATGCCCTCGGGAATTTCCAAGCCTTCACCGTCGATGATCGCCGGGTTGCTCATCAGGTGGCCGACGTTGCGGATGAACAGCAATGAGCGACCGTGCAGGGTCAGTTCGCTGCCATTGGCTGCGGTGTAGATGCGATCCGCATTGAGGCGCCGGGTGATGCGCTTGCCAGCCTTTTGCAGATCTTCGGCCAGATCGCCCTTCATCAGGCCCAGCCAGTTGCGGTAGACCACCACCTTGTCGGCGGCGTCGACGGCAGCGACGGAGTCCTCGCAGTCCATGATGGTGGACAACGCCGCTTCCATCAGCACGTCCTTCACGCCGGCGGCGTCGGTACGGCCGATGGGGCTGCTGGCGTCGATCTGGATCTCGAAGTGCAGGCCGTTGTTCTTCAGCAGCACGGCGCTCGGCGTGGCAGCATCGCCCTGGAAACCAACGAATTTCTCCGGTTGCGCCAGCGAGGTCTGCGCGCCGCTGCTCAGGGTCACCTGCAGTTGGCCGGCGACTACGGCATAGGCACTGGCGTCTGAGTGCGAGCCCTGGGCCAGTGGCGCGGCCTGGTCGAGGAAGGCGCGGGCGAAGGCGATCACCTTGGCGCCGCGCACTTCGTTATAGCCCGGGCCCTTGCTGGCGCCACCTTCTTCGCTGATCGCATCGGTGCCGTACAGGGCGTCGTACAGCGAGCCCCAGCGGGCGTTGGCGGCGTTCAGCGCGTAGCGCGCATTCATCACCGGCACTACCAGCTGCGGGCCGGCCTGGGTGGCGATCTCGCTGTCTACGTTGGCGGTGGTCGCTTTGACCTGCTCCGGCTGCGGCAGCAAGTAGCCGATGGAGCCGAGGAACGCGCGGTAGGCGTTCATGTCGGTGATCGGCCCAGGGTTGGCGCGGTGCCAGGTATCCAGCTCGGTCTGCAGACGGTCGCGCTCGGCCAGTAGGGCACGATTGCGCGGTGCCAGGTCGTGCACCAGCGCATCGAAACCGCTCCAGAAGGCCGCCGCCTCGATACCGCTGCCGGGCAGCACCTCGCTTTCGATGAATTGCTTGAGCTCGGCGGCTACCTGCAGGCGCTGACATTGCACGCGTTCGGTCATTTTTCTGTTCTCCTGTCTGCATCCGGTTGTCTGGGATGCCTGTGAATTTCGTCTCGTCTCGATCAGTCCCCTCGCCCCTCTGGGGGAGGGTTAGGGCGGGCCGCGTACGGAGAGGGGAATAGCGGCGTTTCGCGTCGCCTCCAGCCCTCTCCCCCAGCCCCCCTCCCGCAAGCGGGAGAGGGGAGAAAACGATGCGCGCTGCTTACAGCACCGCTATTCCTGCCTTGGCCACCTGCGCATCCTGTTCGGCCTTGACCCCGGACACGCCGACGGCACCCACAACCTGGCCATCCACCAGCACCGGTACACCGCCCTCCAGCGAGGTGATCAGCGGTGCGCTGAGGAAGGCGTTGCGCCCGCCGTTGACCATGTCCTCGTAGCCCTTGGTTTCGCGGCGGCCGATAGCGGCGCTGCGCGCCTTTTCGGTGGCGATATAGGCGCCGATGGGCGCGCAGCCGTCGAGGCGCTCCAGGGCCAGCGGGTGGCCGCCGTCGTCGACCACGGCGATGGCCACGGCCCAGCCCTGTTGCTGCGCTTCGTTACGGGCGGCTGCGATGATCTGGCTGACTTCGCTCTGGCTGAGTACGGCTTTGTGTTGCATGGCATACCTCGTGTTCGTAACTTTTATCCCTCTCCCGAGGGTTCAGTTGTAGGGTGGATGTCGCTTTTTACATCCACCGCTTTGGTGGATCGGTGAAGTGTGATCCACCCTACGGTTAGCGATCGACAAGCAGGGTTAGCCCTGATCGGCGTGATCAATGCATCGCTTCTTCGACTATCTCGATCCAGTGGCGCACCGGTGTGCGTCCGGCACCGTCCAGATGGGTCTGGCAACCGATATTGGCGGTGACGATGGCGTCCGGTTTGCCGCTTTCCAGGGCGTTCAATTTGTTGTCGCGAAGCTGCCGCGACAGTTCTGGCTGGGTCAGCGAATAGGTGCCGGCCGAGCCGCAGCAGAGGTGACCGTCCGGCACAGCGGTCAGGCCGAAGCCGAGGCGAGTCAGTACGCCTTCAACCGCGCCGCCGAGTTTCTGCGCATGCTGCAGGGTGCAGGGGCAGTGGAAGGCCAGGCGTTGTTCGGCGCGTACCTGCAGCTGTTCCAGTGGCTCACCCTGCAACACCTCGACCAGATCCTTGGCCAGGGCGCTGACCCGCGCCGCCTTGGCCGCGTACGCCGGGTCGCTGGCGAGCAGGTGGCCGTAGTCCTTGACGAAGGCGCCACAGCCGCTGGCGGTCTGCACGATGGCCTCAGTGCCGGCTTCGATGGCCGGCCACCAGGCGTCGATGTTCTGCCGCGCGCGTTGCAACCCGGCTTCCTGGGCGTTGAGGTGGTAGTCCACGGCGCCGCAGCAGCCCGCCTCGCGGATCGGCGTGACGCTGATGCCGAGGCGATCCAGCACGCGCGCGGTGGCGGCGTTGGTGTTGGGCGACAGCCCCGGTTGCACGCAGCCTTCGAGCATCAGCACGCGGCGGGCATGCTGCTGCGTCGGGCGCGGCTTGGCCGGGCGAACCTCGCGCGGCAGCTTGGCCTTGAGCGCGGCCGGCAGCAGCGGGCGCAGGGCCAGACCGGTCTGGGTCAGCGTCTTGAACAGCGCCGGTCGTGGCACCACGGCGCGCAGGCCCTGACGCAGCAGGCGCTCGTTCAGCGGCCGCGGCACCGCCTGCTCGACCACTTCGCGGCCGATATCCAGCAGGTTGTGGTACTGCACACCGGATGGGCAGGTGGTCTCGCAGTTGCGACAGGTCAGGCAGCGATCCAGGTGTTCCTGGGTCTTGGCGGTCACTTCGCCGCCTTCGAGCATCTGCTTGATCAGGTAGATGCGCCCACGCGGGCCGTCCAGCTCGTCGCCGAGTAACTGATAGGTCGGGCAGGTGGCGTTGCAGAAGCCGCAATGTACGCAGGAGCGCAGGATGCGTTCGGCTTCCTCGGCGCGCGGCAGGCGCTTGGCCTGTTCACTCAAATTGGTCTGCACGTCTTATACCTCGGCGTACATGCGGCCAGGGTTGAAGATGCCCTGGGGGTCGAGCTGGTTTTTCAGCTGGCGCTGGTAACGCAGCAGAGGAGCAGCCAGCGGCTGGAAAGGTTGCACCTGGCCGGCGGCGAAGCAGGTGGCGTGGCCGCCGAGCCCCCCCGTCACGCGCTGGATCAGCTCGCCATCGGCGTCGGTTTTCAGCCAGCGCTGCGCGCCGCCCCAGTCGATCAGCTGGCGGCCGGGCAGGTCGAGCAGGCCGCTATTGGTCGGCAGCGACAGGCGCCACAGCGCGCCGCTGGCGCTGAAGAACGGCAGGCGTTGTTCGCGCAGTTCGTGCCAGTAAGCGTTGTCGATCTCTTCGCCACCCAGGCGTTGGCGTGCGGCCAGGACCGAGCCTTCGCCGCCCTCAAGGCGCAGGTGAAGCGCGACACCGTCATGGCTGGCGGCGCTGATCGGCAATGGCTGCTGGCCCCATTCGGCAAGCTTGTTGAGCGCGTCGCGAGCACTCATGTCCAGGCGCAGGCTGAGCACCTGGCGCGGTTTGGGCAGCACCTTGATCGAGACTTCGGCGAGCAGGCCAAGGCAACCGAAGCTGCCGGCCATCAGGCGCGACAGGTCGTAGCCGGCGACGTTCTTCATCACCTCGCCGCCGAAGCGCAGCAGCTTGCCCTGGCCGGTGATCACCCGGGTGCCGAGCACCTGATCGCGCACCGAACCGGCCCAGGGCCGACGCGGGCCGGACAGCCCGGCTGCGACCATGCCGCCCAGGGTGGCGCCATCGCCCAGGTGCGGCGGTTCGCACGGCAGCATCTGGTTGTTGGCCTCCAGCGCCGCTTCGATTTCTGTAAGTGGTGTGCCGGCGCGGGCGGTGAGCACCAGTTCGGTGGCGTCGTAGCTGACGATGCCGCGGTGCATGCGGGTATCCAGCACTTCACCGGTGGTGGCGCGGCCCAGATGGGCCTTGCTGCCGCTGCCCTGGATGCGCAACGCCGTGGCGCTGTTGAGCGCGTGGTTGACCTGTTCCAGCAGCGCGGCGCTGGCATCGAAATCCTGCTGCATCAGAAGCGCTCCAGTTCCGGGAAGGGCAGTTGGCCGTGGTGCACGTGCATGGCACCGAACTCGGCGCAGCGGTGCAGGGTGGGGATGTTCTTGCCCGGGTTGAGCAGGCCGCTGGGGTCGAACGCCGCCTTTACCGCGTGGAACAGGGTGATTTCGTCGCTGTTGAACTGCGCGCACATCTGATTGATCTTCTCGCGGCCGACTCCGTGCTCGCCGGTGATGCTGCCGCCGACCTTGACGCAGAGTTCGAGGATCTTGCCGCCGATGGCCTCGGCGCGCTCCAGCTCGCCCGGTACGTTGGCATCGAAGAGGATCAGCGGATGCATATTGCCGTCGCCGGCGTGGAACACGTTGGCCACGCGCAGGCCGTACTCTTCGGACAATTCGGCGATGCCGCGCAGCACGCCAGGCAGCTCGCGGCGCGGGATGGTGCCGTCCATGCAGTAGTAGTCTGGCGAGATGCGCCCGACCGCCGGGAAGGCGTTCTTGCGCCCGGCCCAGAATTTCACCCGCTCGGCTTCGTCGCGAGCCAGGCGCACTTCGGTGGCACCGGCCTGTGCCAGCACCTCACGCACGCGCTCGCAATCGTCGGCGACGTCGGCTTCGACGCCGTCCAGCTCGCAGAGCAGGATGGCCTCGGCCTCCACCGGGTAGCCGGCGTGGATAAAGTCTTCGGCGGCGCGAATCGCCAGGTTGTCCATCATCTCTAGGCCGCCGGGGATGATGCCGGCGGCGATGATGTCACCGACCGCGCGGCCGGCCTTTTCCACCGAGTCGAAGGCGGCCAGCAGCACCTTGGCCACCTGCGGCTTGGGCAGCAGCTTGACCGTCACCTCGGTGACGATGCCGAGCATGCCTTCGGAGCCGGTGAACAGCGCCAGCAGGTCGAAACCCGGCGCGTCCAGGGCGTCGCTGCCGAGGGTCATGAACTCGCCTTCGACGGTGAGGATGTCCACCTTGAGCAGGTTGTGCACGGTCAGGCCGTACTTCAGGCAATGCACGCCGCCGGCGTTTTCGGCGACATTGCCGCCGATGGAGCAGGCAATCTGCGAGGACGGATCAGGGGCGTAGTACAGGTCGAACGGCGCGGCGGCCTGGGAGATCGCCAGGTTGCGCACGCCGGGCTGTACCCGGGCGAAACGGCCTTCACGGTTGATCTCGAGAATCTGATTGAAGCGTGCCATCACCAGCAGGATGCCCTTCTCCAGCGGCAGCGCACCGCCGGACAGGCCGGTACCGGCGCCGCGTGCCACTACCGGCACGCCACGGGCGTGGCAGAGCTTGAGCAGCTGTTGCACCTGCTCGATGCGCTCGGGCAGCACCACCAGCATGGGTGTGGTGCGGTAGGCGGACAGGCCATCGCACTCATAAGGCTTCAGGTCTTCGACGGTATGCAGGATGTCGAGGTCGGGCAGACACTGGCGCAGCTCGGTCAGCAGCGCGGCCTTGTCGACCTTGGGCAGCGCGCCGTCGACGCGCTCGTCGTACAGAATGCTCATGGCAGGCTCAATCGTGAACGTTGTTTTTATAAGCGGTCATGCCGCGACCATTGGCCGTATGTTTAGGCTGCCTGAATTTTTACGTCCATCGTCTTTATCACTGGTAGGACCAGTTTCTTTCGTCAACCTTTCGCACAAGGCTGCTCAAAGTGCTTATTCTCATAGGCTTTGAACATGGCTTTCGGATGAGGCGCGTATGCTCGTGCCAGCTGGTACGACCAGTTGCAGGGAGGGTTGAAATGGATACGAATCAGGCTGTCGCAAGACGGCAGGTCAGCGACGTGGTGGCCGAGCGCATCGAGCGGCTGATCGTCGATGGCGTACTCAAGGTGGGCCAGCCGCTGCCCTCGGAGCGGCGCCTATGCGAGAAACTGGGCATTTCCCGCTCGGCGCTGCGTGAAGGGCTGAAGGTCCTGCGTGGGCGCGGCATCATCGACACTGCGCAGGGGCGTGATTCACGGGTGGCCAAGCTTAGCGGCGAGCGCGATGCCAGCCCGCTGATGCACCTGTTCGGCTCGCAACCGCGCACCCTGTACGACCTGCTGGAAGTGCGCGGCCTGCTAGAGGGCGAGTCGGCGCGCCTGGCGGCGCTGCGTGGCACCGACGCGGACTTCGTCCTGCTGACCCGGCGCTACGAGGAAATGCTCGCGGCCCACGCGCAGGAGCATCCGGTCGACCCACGCGAACACGCACGCCTCGATCACGCCTTCCACCTAGCCATCTGCGAGGCGTCGCATAACCCGGTGCTGGTGCACACCTTGCAGTCGCTGACCGACCTCATGCTCAGCACCGTGTTCGCTTCGGTGAACAACCTCTATCACCGCCCGGCGCAGAAGCGGCAGATCGACCGCCAGCACTCACGGCTGTATCACGCGGTAATCGAACGCCTGCCGGAACAGGCCCAGCGTGCCGCGCGCGACCATATCAACAGCATCCGTGACAACCTGCAGGAGATCGAGCAGGAAGAGCAGCGCCTGGTGCGTGCGACCATGCGCCTGGAGGGCTGGGCGTAGGGCGGGTGAAACCCGCCGGTCAATGGTGGCGGGTTGCACCCGCCCTACATATTTGTGGGAGGGGCTTTAGCCGCGACCCGCCAGCCCCGCTCGCCGCGCAAGCGCCTCCCACGTGGCATGACACCCTACCTGAAGGTGCTGGTCACCACCCCTTCTTCCACCACCTGCGCCTCGATCACCTTCTGGCTGCCAAGGTTACGCACGCGGATCACTTCGCCTTCGCGACCATTGGCCAGGGCCTCGCCGGTGGCCGAGGCGGAGATGCCGTCCTGGCTGGCGATGATGGTGACCTGCTGGCCGCGGCGGATCAGCAGCGGCGCGGTGAGCAGATTCGGCGCGATCAACTGGCCGGCGCGCACGCGGCGCTTGGCGCCCTGGCCGATCACCTCGTCGAGGCTGTTATAGAAGCCGCGTGAGGCCCTGCCGACGTTCACTTCCTGCAATTGCAACTGTTCGGCGGCGATGGTCTGGCCGCGTTCGATCACGCGTGCGGCATGCACGGCTGGCAGGAACACGCTGGCCTGCACCAGGGCCGTGACGCTCCAGCCGGGCGCATCTGCGCAGCTCAGGTCCAGGCGTTGACGTGACAGGGGTGAGGGATCGTCGCTGCTGACCGTCACGCTCAGCGCCTGGGCACAGGCCGGCAGGCGTTCGGCGCTATTGAGCCGGGTGATATTGAGGCTGTGGCGCTGCCCTTGCCAGGCCTGGCGCTTGGCTTCCTCGGCCAGCATCTGCTGCATGTGTACCGCCACGGCCTGATCGATCTGGCTGGCGGCATCGGTCTCGCCGCGCGCAGCGCTCAGCGGCAGCAGGGCAAGGAGGAAAAGCGTCGACGCACAGGCGGAAAAAACCTTTCCGCTTTTCCTCTCGCCCCCGCTTCGATGCGGAAGGAAGGCGACGCGGAAGTCGTCTTTCGATCTTGTGAATACCTTGAAAATCAATGTGATACGGCTCTCTTCTGGGTTGGGCACGCTTTGTGCTGAAGGCACCTGGGCACAACCTTGGGTTAAGGGTACCGGTAAATGAGTATACGGATTGATGACGTGGTGGGCGTGCATTCGCGAGCGCTTGAACTGCGCATGCAGCGCAGCGAAATCCTCGCTGCCAACCTGGCCAACGAAGACACGCCAGGCTTTCTCGCCCGCGATATCGATTTCGCTGGCGAGATGCAGCGAGTCGATCTGCAGCAGGCCTTCGCCGCCAGCAGCGCCGATCTCAAGTACCGCGTACCGACCCAGCCGTCGCAGGACGGCAACAGCGTCGAGCTGAGTGTGGAGCAGGCCGCGTTCTCCAAGAACAGCATGGACTTCCAGACCAGCCTGACCTTTCTCAGCATGAAATTCCGTGGCCTGAAACAGGCCATCGAGGGGCGCTGATCATGGCTTTCGACTCCATCTACCGCATCGCCGGCTCGTCGATGAATGCACAGACCGTGCGCCTCAACACCGTGGCCAGCAACCTGGCCAACGCCGATTCGGCTGCGGCCAACGCCGAGGACGTGTATCAGGCACGCAAGCCGGTGTTCGCTGCCGTCTACAACAACGACCAGCTGACCCGCAGCGTGGGCATGGGCGGCGCCCATGTGCAGGTGCTCGATGTGGTCACCGCCGGTCGCGAACCGGTGCGCCGCTACGAGCCGGACAATCCCCTGGCCGATGACCAGGGCTACGTGTTCTACGCCGATATCGATCAGATCGAAGAGATGACCGACATGATGTCGGCCACGCGCAGCTTCGAGACCAGCGTCGAAGTGCTCAATCGCCTGAAAAGCATGCAGCAGGGCCTGCTCAAGCTCGGAGAATCCTGATGACCACGGTCAGCAACAACAGCCAGAACAATCCCGCTTACAGCATCGACGAGGCGGTGAAGCAGTCGGTCAACGTCAGTGACGCGACCCAGCTGGAAAACAACTTCCTCACCCTGATGGTCGCGCAGATCCAGAACCAGGATCCGACCAAACCGGTGGACAGTACCGAGTTCCTCAACCAGTTCGCCGCCATGAGCCAGGTCAAGAGCCTGGAAAACATGGCCTCGCTGAGCAAGAGCAACCTGGTGCTGCTGGACAACCTGCAGACCCTCACCGCTGCCGGCCTGGTCGGCCAGGAAGTCAAGGTCGCCACCGAGCAGCTGGAGCTGGATGCAGACAAGGTCAAAGGCGAGGTCAATCTCGAGCATGCCGCCGGCAAGCTGGCCCTGGTGGTCACCGACAGCAATGGCGTGAAGAAGGAAATCGACCTCGGCTCCCAGGCGCCGGGGCGCGTGCCCTTCGAACTGGACCCCAAGGCCCTGGGCCTGGCGCCGGGCAGCTACAAGGTTGAGGTCAAAAGCGACAGCGGCGAGTACCCCAAGGTCGAGGTGGCCGGTCGCGTTACCCAGGTGCGCGTCAGCGCCGAGGGGCCAGTGCTGGAAGTCATCGGCGTCGGCTCCGTGCCCTTCTACAACATCACCGAATTCGGCCAGACGCAGACCGCCGGTCTGCTCTGAACCCTCCTACTCGTTCAATTCAAAGGTCCAGTCGCCATGAGTTTCAACATCGCCATGACCGGCCTCAGCGCCGTCAACGAACAACTCAACACCATCAGTCACAACATCGCCAACGCCGGCACCACCGGCTTCAAGTCCTCGCGCACCGAGTTCGGCAGCATCTACGCCGACAGCCAGGCGATGGGCGTGGAGGTGCTGGCCACCACCCAGAGCATCAGTCAGGGCGGCTCCCTGGTGACCACCGGGCGCAGCCTGGATCTGGCCATCTCCGGCGGTGGTTTCTTCGTCACCCGTGATACCAACGGCGACCTGAGCTACACCCGTGCCGGCGTGTTCGGCGCCGACAAGAACAACAACATCGTCAACGCCGCCGGGCAGACCCTGCAGGGTTATCCGGTGGACGCCGCCGGCAACCTGCTGGTCGGCGCCATGGGCGACCTGCAACTGCAGAACGCCAACCTGCCGGCTCGCGCCACCGACACCCTGGCTTTCGTCATGAACCTGGACTCCAACCAGACCGTGCCGGCCACCGCGCCGTTCGATCCGGCGGACGTGAACACCTACAACTCCACCTACACCACCAAGGTGTTCGACTCGCAGGGCAAGGAACACACCCTGACCCAGTACTTCGTGAAGACTGGCGACAACACCTGGGATGCCTATTACTACCAGGGCAACACCGCCGTCGGCGGCCCGCAGGCACTGACCTTCGGCACCAACGGCACGCTCACCGCGCCGGTCGGCCCGGTCAACGTCGGCTTCGCCCTGCCGGGCGTCGACCCGATGGCCGTCGCCATCGACTACAGCAATTCCAGCCAGTACGGCTCCGACTTCGTCGTCACCACCAACCGCGCCAGCGGCTATGCGGCGGGCGAGCAGACCGGTCTGTCGGTGGAGAAGGACGGCATGGTCTACGCCAACTACAGCAACGGCCAGCGCATGCTGCAGGGCCAGGTGGCGCTGGCCACCTTCGCCAATGCCGGTGGCCTGAAGAACATCAGCGGCACCGCCTGGGTGGAAACCGCCGAATCCGGCGCGGCGCTGATCGGCGTGCCCGGTGTCGGCCCCTTCGGCGCGCTGGTGGCCGGTTCGCTGGAGAACTCCAACGTCGACCTGACCCAGCAACTGGTCGGCCTGATGGAGGGCCAGCGCAACTACCAGGCCAACACCAAGGTGCTGACCACCAACAAGGAACTCACACAAGTGCTGTTCGGCGCGATCTGAGGCTGACCCATGGACCGTCTCGGTTACACCGCAATGACCGCCGCCAGCCGCACCATGAGCTCGCTCACGGTGCGTGCCAACAACTTGGCCAACGTCAACACCCCCGGCTTTCGTGCCGACCTGGAGCAAGCCCAAGCCGTCACCGTGGAAGGTTATGGCTACGACAGCCGGCACCTGGCGCGGGTGAAGAACAACGGCGTCAACCTGGCACCCGGCGCGCTGATGGCCACCGGCCGTGATCTCGACGTGGCGATCCAGGGCCGCGGCCTTTTCACCGTCGAAGGTGATGGCGGCGCCGAGCGCTACACGCGCAACGGCGCGCTGCAGGTCGATGCCGAGTTGCGCCTGACCCTGAACGGCCGCGCCGTGATGGGCGAGGGTGGCCCCATCGTGCTGCCCGAGTACGACAGCCTGCACATCGGTCGCGACGGCACCGTGTCGGTGATCCCGCGTGGCGATTTCGTCACCGCCGAGGTCGATCGCATCCGCGTGGTGGATGTCGATGCCGCCGACCTGACCAAGGATGCCAGCGGTCTGCTGGCGCGTACCGACGGCCAACCGGCCGAAGACATGGAAGCGCCGGTACTGGTCTCCGGTTATCTGGAGGCGAGCAACGTCGGCGCCATCGATCAGCTGGTGGCGACCATGAGCCTGAACCGCCTGTTCGAGACCCAGGTAAAGATGATGAAGGCCGCCGAGGACCTGTCCGAAGCCGGCAACCGGATGATTCGCGGCAGTTGACGATTAGGTAGCCCGGATGCAATCCGGGAACGATTTCCCCGGATTGCATCCGGGCTACAGACAAACGAGGTAACGCACATGAGTTCCGCACTTTGGGTCAGCAAGACCGGCCTGGCCGCCCAGGACAAGGCCATGAGCGCCGTGGCCAACAACCTGGCCAACGTCAACACCAACGGCTTCAAGAGCGACCGCGTGGTGTTCGAGGACCTGTTTTACGCCATCGAATTGCAGCCGGGTGCGCAGGCCGATGAGGTCAATACCGTGCCGTCGGGCATCCAGCTCGGCAGCGGTGTGCGCGTGGCCGGCACGCAGAAGGTGTTCACCGAAGGCAGCATCCAGACCACCGGCCAGCCGATGGACCTGGCCATCATCGGCGCCGGCTTCTTCCAGGTGGAAGCGCCCAACGGCGACATCTACTACACCGAGAACGGCCAGCTGCAGCTCAATGCCGAAGGCATGATCGTCAACTCCCAGGGTCTGCCCCTGACGCCGGCCATCGAAGTGCCGGCCGGCAGCAGCCGCTTCACCGTCGGCAGCGACGGCATCGTCACCGCCGTGCTAGCCGGCGATACCCTGCCTTCCGAGCTGGGCCAGATCACCCTGGTCAGCTTCACCAATCCGAGTGGCCTCGAAGCGCTTGGCGGCAACCTCTACCGCGAGACCGTGGCGAGCGGCGAGCCGGTCGAAGGCGTGCCCGGCGAAGAGGGCCTGGGCAACCTCAAGCAGGGTGTGCTGGAAGGCTCCAACGTGCAGGTGGTCGAGGCCATGGTGGCGATGATCTCCATCCAGCGCGCCTACGAGGCCAACGCCAAGGTGCTCGACGCCGCGTCGGGCATGCAGCAGTTCCTCAACCAGACCGTGTGATTGCCATGAAGCGCCTGATCCCGCTCGCTCTGCTGCTGACCCTGGGTGGTTGTGCCAGCTTCAACGAGATGCTGCCCGACGAAGACTCGAGCCATTACGAACCCTTGCAACTGGACTACAGCGTGCCACCGACCAGCGGGGGCGGGCTGTTTCGCAGCGGCTACAGCGGCTCGTTGATCGGCGACAAGCGTGCGGTGCGGGTCGGCGACATCCTCACCGTGGTGCTCGACGAGTCCACCCAGTCGAGCAAGAGCGCCGGCACCAGCTTCGGCAAGAGCTCGGGTGTGTCCGTCGGTATTCCCACGGTGCTGGGCAAGACCTACGACCGTCTGGAAAGCTCCGCCGAAGCCGAGCGTGATTTCAACGGCTCAGCGCGCAGTTCGCAGCAGAACACCTTGCGCGGCTCCATCGCCGTGACCGTGCATCAGGTGCTGCCCAACGGCACCCTGCTGATCAAGGGCGAGAAGGCCCTGCGCCTGAACCAGGGCGACGAATACATCCGCCTGGTCGGCCTGGTGCGCATGGACGACATCAACCGCGCCAACCAGGTGTCCTCGCAGAACGTGGCCAACGCGCGCATCTCCTACGCCGGTCGCGGCGTGCTCAACGACAGCAACTCGGCAGGCTGGTTGACGCGTTTCTTCACCCACCCGCTGTTCCCGCTCTGAGGCCCGGTCATGCTCAAACGCTCACTCGTCGCCCTGCTCCTGACCTGGCCACTGTCGACCCACGCCGTGCCGCTGATGGACCTGGTGGACATCGAAGGGATCCGCGGCAACCAACTGATCGGCTACGGCCTAGTGGTCGGCCTCGACGGCACCGGCGACAAGAACCAGGTGCGCTTCACCAGCCAGTCGGTGGCCAACATGATCAAGCAGTTCGGCATCAACCTGCCGCCGAACGTCGACCCCAAGCTGAAGAACGTCGCGGCAGTCACCGTGACCGCAGAGATTCCGCCGTCCTACAGTCCGGGGCAAACCGTGGATATCACCGTCGCCTCGCTGGGCGATGCCAAGAGCCTGCGCGGCGGCCAGTTGCTGCTGACGCCGCTGCAGGGCGTCGATGGCGAAACCTATGCCCTGGCCCAGGGCGCCGTGGTCGTAGGCGGTCTGAATGCCACCGGGCAGAGCGGCTCCAGTGTGGCGATCAACTCCGCCAACAGCGGTCGCGTGCCCAACGGTGCCACCGTCGAGCGGATGATCCCCAGCGATTTCAGTACGCGCGACGAGGTCATGCTCAACCTGCGCCAGCCCAGTTTCCAGACCGCTGCCAAGGTGGTCGAGGCGGTCAACGGCCGCTTCGGCAGCGGCACTGCCAGCGCCCTGAATTCGACCAAGATCGCCATCCGTGCGCCGATCACCAGCACCCAGCGCATCGGCTTCATGGCCATGCTTGAAGGCCTTGAGGTGGAAGAAGGCCGCGAGCGGCCGAAGGTGGTGTTCAACAGTCGCACCGGTACCGTGGTGGTCGGCCAGGGCGTACGCGTCAAGGCCGCTGCCGTGGCTCACGGCACCTTGACCGTGACCATCAGCGAGAACCCGCAGGTCAGCCAGCCCAACGCCTTCTCCGGCGGCCAGACCGCCGTGGTGCCGCGCTCCGACGTTGCTGTCAGCCAGGACAAGAACGCCATGTTCAAGTGGCCCGATGGCGCCAGCCTGGACAGCATCATCAACACCGTGAACAGCCTCGGCGCCACCCCGGACGATGTCATGAGCATCCTCCAGGCGCTGGAACAGGCCGGTGCCCTCAACGCTGAACTGATCGTGATCTGAGCCATGAGCATCGTTTCCCTCGCCCAACACATGAACAGCCACCGCGGCAGCGCCGACGGCATCGGCACCGCCCGTGAGCAGCAGCTGCAGGCTGCGGCCGAGCAGTTCGAGGCCTTGTTCCTGCAGCAGATCCTCAAGCAGATGCGCAAGGCCAGCGACGTGCTCGCCGAAGGCAACCCGATGCGCAGCCGCGAGATGGACACCATGCGCGACTTCTACGACGAGGTGCTGGCCGAGACCCTGGCCGGGCGCAAGCAGACCGGTATCGCCGACATGCTGGTCAAGCAGCTGTCCGGTGGTGGCGACAGCGCGGTGGACATGGACGCGGCCGCCGCCGCTGCCCGCTCGGCGGAACTGCCGCAGCGTTCCGCCAGCAGCTTGCTGGAGCCGCTGCGCAGCACCTGGCAGCGCGGCATCGACAGCCTCGGCAAGGTCTGGGACAAGGGCTCGGCAGGCTTCGTCGCCCTGGTCGATCGCGTCATCCAGCAGGAGTCGGCCGGTCGCGTCGACGCCGTATCGCCCAAGGGCGCGCGCGGCCTGATGCAGCTGATGCCGGACACCGCGCGGGAAATGGCCGCCGAGCTCGGCCTGCCCTTCAGCGAGTCTCGTCTGACCACCGACGCCGCCTACAACAAACGCCTGGGCAGTGCCTATTTGGACAAGATGCTGCAGCGCTACGACGGCCACCAGGCGCTGGCGCTGGCGGCCTACAACGCCGGCCCCGGCCGCGTCGACGAGTGGCTGAAGGTCAATGGTGACCCGCGCAGCGGCGAGATCGCCACGGGCGCCTGGATTGAGCGCATCCCCTTCCAGGAAACCCGCGACTACACGCGCAAGATCCTTGGTGACCTGGCCAAGACCGAGATGCCGGCCAAGGACGATGTTCAGGCCAGCAGCCCGCTCAGCGCGCAGACTCGCCAGCAACTGGCCAGCGCCCTGAGTGCCGACAGCGGCCTTTTGCTCGGCACCGTGGCCGGCAAACAGGCGCTGACGCGTGACGAATTTAAGTCCGTCGCTGATTCCGTCGCCCTGTCATCGGTAACAGCCCAATTCGCTGCCGACGACGCCCGTGTGCCGCGTCTGGCGGCTTTCGCTCAGCCGATGCGCTTCGAGCGGCAGGAGAGTTAATTCGTGAGCATCCTCAACCAGATCGCCTACAGCGGTGTGCGTGCCAGCCAGGTGGCCCTGGCCAGTACCGGGCAGAACATCGCCAACGTCAACACGCCGGGTTTCAGTCGCCTGCAGACCATCACCGGATCGCTGGCCGGGCAGGGTGGCCTGAGCGTCGGTGGCGGCGTGGAGGTGATCAGCATCCGCCGCATGACCAATGAATTTCACAACCAGCAGCTGTGGCGCGCGACCACCGAGCAGAACTTCTATGGCGCCTCGCAGCAGTACCTGACTGCGTTGGAGGCGCTGATGTCCGGCACCGGCTCGAGCATCAGCGCCGGTCTCGACCAGTTCTTCGCGGCCTTGAGCGAAGCCAGCGCCACGCCCGGCTCCATCGCCCTGCGCCAGCAGATCATCAGCGAGGCCGGCAACCTGGCGCAGCGCTTCAACGGCCTGAGCAGCAACATCGACGCGCAGGTCAAGGCGCTGCAGGAGCAACGCAGCGCCATGGCCACCGAGATCAACGGCCTGACCGAGAACATCGCGCTGCTCAACAAGAAGATCGTCGAGACCGAATCGGTCAAGGGCGACAGCACCGCGCTGCGCGATCATCGCGAAAGCCTGATCGGCGAGCTCAGCCAGTTCGCCAAGCTGCGTGTCAACGAAGTGCCCGATGGTTCGGTCAGCGTCGCCCTGGCCAACGGCCAGCCGCTGGTGGCCGGTCCGACGGCCGGCCAGCTCAAGGTGGCGATGACCGCGAGCGGTGAACAGGAAGTCAGCCTGGCCTTCGCCGGCACCAGCTTCCCGCTGCGTCAGGATGGCTTCGGCGGCGCCTTCGGTGGTCTCCACGAGGTCGAGTACGGCAGCCTGCGGCCGAACCTGGACGCGCTGCATGACATGGCCAGCCAGCTCGCGCAGATGGTCAATGACGTGCTCGCCACCGGCTTCGACCTCAATGGTAACCCGGGCCAGCCGCTGTTCGTCTACGACCCCTCCAGTACCACCGCGCTCCTGCGTGCCGAGCCGCTGACGGCCGAGCAACTGGCGCTGTCCTCGGCTGCCGGGGAAACCGGCAACAACGAAGTGCTGCTGGATTTGCTCGGGCTGAAGAACCAGACCATCACCCTGAACGGCAGCCAGGTGACGCTCAACGACGCCTATGCCGGCCTGCTTGGCCAGGTCGCCAGTGACAGTCGGCAGAATCAGGCCGACCTCAAGTCCGCCACCGCCGTGACCCAGCAGGCCCAGTCGCAGCGCGACAGCGTCAGCGCCGTGAGCCTGGACGAGGAGGCGGTCAACCTGATGACCTACCAGCAGGCCTACCAGGCCAACATGAAGGTCATCAGCACCGCCAACCAGTTGTTCGACGACATGCTTTCCGCGTTCTGACGCGGCTTTAGAGAGATTCAGCCATGATGCGCATCACCAACTCGCAGATCACTTCGATGATGCACAGCTCGATGAACGCCAGTTCCGCCGAGTTGGGCAAGCTGATGCAGCAGATGGCCACCGGCAAGCGCATCCTGCTGCCGTCCGACGACCCCGTCGCCAGCGTGCGCGTGCTGCGTGTGGAGCGTGAAGAGGCGAGCCTGGAGCAGTTCCGCAAGAACATCGCCAACGTCTCCGGCAGCCTGTCGACGCAGGAGGCCAACCTCAAGTCCACCTCCGACGCCATGCTCAACGTGCGTGATCTGCTGCTGTGGGCAGCCAACGGCTCCAACGCCAGCGAAGACCTGGCCGCAATGGCCGGCGAGCTGTCGATCATCGAGGACACCATCTTCAGTTTCGCCAACGTGCGCGACGAGGAAGGCCGCTACCTGTTCTCCGGCACCCTCAGCGACACGCCGGCGCTGGCCTTCGACGCCGCGACCCAGACCTACAGCGTCACCGGCAACGACAAGCATCGCCAGGCCGCCGTGGCCAACGGCGTGCTGGTCGATGAGAACGTCACCGCTGCCAGCGTCTTCGGCGCCGGCGTGGAGGTGCTCAACGAACTGCGCGGCCTGATCAACACCCTGCAGGACCCGGCGCTGGACGCCACCAACCCGGCCGTGCGGCAGCAGATCGTCGACACCCTGGGCGCCCTGGACGAGGCTCATGGGCGCGTGATGGGCTCGGTCACCGAACTCGGCGGCCGGCAGAACGCCCTGACCCTGCTGACCGACAGCAACGAGGACGTCTCGTTGGTCAACCAGAAGATCGAGGGCGAGCTGTCGAAGCTGGACTATGCCGGCGCCACCATCGATCTGAATAACTACCAGCTGGCCCTGGGGGCAACGCAGAAGACTTATCTGAAGATCAACGAGATGTCGTTGTTCAGCCTGCTGTAAGGAGCCTGCGGTGATCAAGGTCGATAAACAGCTTCCGGTCGTCACGCCCCTCGATCCGCAGGCACGGCGCCCGGTGCAGGGCGAGCAGGCGGTGCAGCGCCAGCGCAAGCAGGCGCCCGCTGCCGAACAGGCTGCGCAGCCGCGCGGCAAGAGCGCCACCTTCAACCTGCAGCTCAATCAGCAGCTGACCTCGATGCAGGCCGCCGACAGCTATCTGGGCGAACTGGCCGGCCGCCTCGGCCAGCTCAAGCTCAGCCTCAGTCGCGAGCTGAGCAACGCCCAGGCCGGCGAACGCGAAGGCCTCAAGCGTGAGCTGGAGCAGGTGCGCAAGCTGCTTGGCGAACGCAGCCAACGCTCCGGCGAGGCGCTGGATGCCGGCTTCAAGCTGCGCCTCAACGAGCCGGTGCGCAGCCGCTTCAGCCTGCAGGGGCTGGATTCGATCGCCAGCGTGCAGCAGGCCGGCAAGGAAACCCTGTTGTTCAGCGCCGGGCGCAAACTGGCCGAGCCGCTGGCGGTGGTGCTCGACGAGGGGCTGAGTGAGCAGCAGATCCTGCGCCGCTTCAACGCCGGCCTCGCTCCGGCGGGCATTCGTGCTGAAGTCGATAACGGCGGGGCGCTCAAGTTCAGCGCCCGCGAAAGCGAGTGGCAGCAGCTCAGGGGCGAGCTGCGTATGCAGGGCGAAGGCAAGCTGGCGGCCAAGGCCGCGGCGCCCGTCGTCAGCCAGGAAGACCAGCTGCTGCGCCTGCCCGAAGCTGCGCGCCTGGACGGCGCGCGAGAACTGCGCCGGGCGCTGGACGAAGTGGTGGCGGCGCTGGACAAGATCGGCGCGTTGCGTGAGCAGCTCAGCCATCGCCAGGACGAGATCCGCGAGTTTCTCGCCCGTCATGCCGAGCACAACGAGCGCGAATGGGCGCGCGACTTCGCCGGCGAGGTCTTCAGCCTGATGCGCCGCAGCCCCAGCAGTTATGCCGCGGTGACCCAGACCGTCGTCGCCCAGGCCAATATCAGCAGGTCCACGGTGGTCAGCCTGCTGTCCTGAGCGTCGATACCCCAACTCCTCAGCCGTCAGTCGCTCTTCCCCTTGTTTCATGGCGACTGGCGGCTTTTTTATGCGAACGCTGACGACCAGTCGTCCGCTTCATGACTGGTCGCACAGAATGATGGCGTTTTAGCAGCTATCATTGCGCCCTTTCCGCAGCAACTGGGCCTTGCGCCCGTCGAACTGCCCCTCGCATTCCAATAAAAACCCCGCACTCAAGGGTTCACCCATCACTGCTGGCGCACGCCTGCGGTGCATTGCCTCGTCCCCGAATTGGAGTACCGACGTGTTGAAGAAGTACCTATCTCTTATTCTGCTCGCCTGCACCGCGCTGGTGAGCATGCCAAGCCTGGCGCAACTGACCGATTCCGAAGCCATGAACATGGCCGGCCTGCAGCGCTCGCTGACCCAGCGTATGGCCAAGAACTACCTGATGCTGGGTGCCGATGTGCGCGTGGACGTGGCCCAGCGCCAGCTGCAGGAAACCATCCAGCGCTTCGATGCCAGCCACACCGCGCTGATCGCCTACGCGCCCACCGCCGAGATCAAGGCTGCGCTGGCCAAGGTTGATGCCACCTGGACCGTCCATCGCCAGCAGATCGAAGCCAAGCCGGAGCACGCCAAGGCTGCGCAGATGCTCGCCACCAGCGAGGAATTGCTGCAGCAGACGCAGCACGTCAGCGACCTGATGGGCCAGCACCTGGGCGCCATGGGCGCCTCCGTGCACCGCACTGGCTGGGCACGCGTGCAGACCCAGCGCATCGCCATGCTCTACATGGCCAAGTCCTGGCGTGTGCCGGCGCCGGACCTGGACGCCAAACTGGACACGGCCGTGAGCGATTTCGAGACCATCCTCAAGGAGCTGGAAGCCCGCGGCACGCCGAGCGAGGAAATCGCCAACACCCAGCGTCGCGCCCGCGCCCACTGGGGCTTCACCCTCAAGGGTATCGATCTGCATGCAGAGCGTGACTTCGTGCCGACCGTGATCACCGTCAGCACCGACTCGCTGTTCCGCCAGCTCAACGAGCTGACCCGCCTGTACGCCGGCCTGCAGGCCAAAGAGGCCTGATAGCCATTCGCCAGGCCGTCACCTTGGCCGCCCGTTTTTGCGCTATAACGGAGCGCAAGGCGGGCACAGGTGGCGGACATGAGCGAAGCAACTGATCAGGCGGTTTACAAGACCCTGCTGGAGTCCACCCGGGCGATTCCCTGGAAGATCGACTGGAAGACCATGACCTTCGCCTACATCGGCCCGCAGATCGAGAGTCTGCTGGGCTGGTCGCAGGCCAGCTGGGTCAGCGCCGAGGACTGGGCCTCGCGCATGCACCCGGACGATCGCGAGAAGGTGGTGCAGTTCTGCGTGTCGCAATCGCAGAACGGCGTCGACCACGAGGCCGACTACCGCGCGCTGACCGCCGCCGGCGACTACGTGTGGATTCGCGACGTGGTGCATGTGGTACGCGACGACAACGGCGAGGTGGACTCGCTGATCGGCTTCATGTTCGACATCAGCGAACGCAAGAAGACCGAGGAGCAGTTGCTGATCCTGCAGAAGCAGCTGGAAGAGTATTCCTACAAGGACGGCCTGACTGGCGTGGCCAACCGGCGCATGTTCGACACGGTGCTGGCCACCGAATGGGCCAATGCCCAACGCACTCAGCAGCCGCTGTCGCTGATCCTGCTGGATATCGATCACTTCAAGCAGTTCAACGACNNCGGTGGCGAGGAGTTCGTGCTGGTGTTGCCGGAGACCGACGAGGCCGCCGCCCGTCATATCGCCGAGCGCTGCCGCCAGCAGGTGCGCCAACAGCGCATTCCCCATGAGCGCTCGTCAGTATCGTCCATGCTCACCATCAGCCTTGGTGTCGGCACCATCGTGCCGGGCGCGCACGACCGCCCGCTGGATTTCCTCAATGGCGTCGATAAGCTGCTCTACCTGGCCAAGCAGCGAGGCCGCGACCGCTTGGAAGTAGCCAAGATACCTGCTTGCTCTGGGTTGGACGGTGCCGCCGACGCCCGCGCTTGAGCAATCGTTAACCTGGGCGTAACGATTGCGTCGACTGCTTGATTGATGACCACAAGGTCACGCTCCTAATGTGCCTCCACGACAGCGGAACTCGTGGAGTCATCAATGACAACAACAATATCCCCACCGCCGCAGTGGTCGCGCCGCCGCGCGGAAAAAGCGCGGCGACTCGATCAGGTGCGTCACCTAGCCGATAGCGTAGTATTGCCGGGCGACAAAATCGTCGCCGCCCTCGAAGCGCTGATCGCCCCAGGTGATCGGGTGGTACTCGAAGGCAACAACCAGAAGCAGGCGGATTTCCTTTCCCGCTCGCTGGCCCAGGCCGACCCCGGTCGCCTGCATGACCTGCACATGATCATGCCCAGCGTCAGCCGCGCCGAGCATCTCGATCTGTTCGAACGCGGCATCGCCCGCAAGCTCGACTTCTCCTTCGCCGGGCCGCAGAGCCTGCGCATCGGCCAGCTGCTCGAAGACGGCCTGCTGGAAGTCGGCGCCATCCACACCTATATCGAACTCTACTCGCGTCTGCTGGTGGATCTGATCCCCAACGTCGCCCTGGTCGCAGGCTTTCAGGCCGACCGCCACGGCAACATCTATACCGGGCCGAGCACCGAGGACACCCCGGCGCTGGTCGAGCCGACCGCGTTTTCCGACGGCATCGTGATCTTCCAGGTCAACGAGATCGTCGACGAGCTGCCGCGGGTGGACATTCCCGCCTCCTGGGTCGACTTCGTGGTGGTGGCGGACAAGCCCTTCTATATCGAGCCGCTGTTCACCCGCGACCCGCGCCATATCAAGCCGTTGCACGTGCTGATGGCGATGATGGCGATCCGTGGCATCTACGAAAAACACAACGTCCAATCGCTCAACCACGGCATCGGTTTCAACACCGCCGCCATCGAGCTGATCCTGCCGACCTACGGCGAATCCTTGGGATTGAAGGGCAAGATCTGCCGCAACTGGACGCTCAACCCGCACCCGACGCTGATCCCGGCCATCGAAACCGGCTGGGTGGAAAGCGTGCACTGCTTCGGCACCGAGCTGGGCATGGAAGGCTATATCGCCCAGCGCCCGGACGTGTTCTTCACCGGTCGCGACGGCTCGATGCGCTCCAACCGCATGATGTGCCAACTGGCCGGGCAGTACGCGGTCGACCTGTTTATCGGCGCCACCCTGCAAGTGGATGGTGATGGCCATTCTTCGACCGTGACCCGTGGGCGCCTGGCCGGTTTCGGTGGCGCGCCGAATATGGGTCACGACCCGCGTGGTAGGCGGCACCCGACCCCGGCCTGGCTGGATATGGCCATGCCCGGTGGTGAAGCCCCGGTGACCATGCTCGAACGCGGCAAGAAGCTGGTGGTGCAGATGGTCGAGACCTTCCAGGAGGGCGGCAAACCGACCTTCGTCGAGCGTCTGGATGCAGTGGACGTAGCCAAGAAAGCCGGTATGCCGCTGGCGCCGATCATGATCTACGGCGACGACGTCACCCACCTGCTCACCGAGGAAGGCATCGCCTACCTGTACAAGGCGCGCTCGCTGGAAGAGCGTCAGGCGATGATCGCCGCGGTGGCCGGCGTGACCGCCATCGGCCTGCGCCACGACCCGAAAGAAACCGCGCGCATGCGCCGCGAGGGGCTGATCGCCCTGCCCGAAGACCTCGGCATCCGCCGCACCGATGCCAGCCGCGAACTGCTCGCAGCCAAGAGCATCGCCGAGCTGGTCGAGTGGTCGGGCGGCCTGTACAACCCGCCCGCCAAGTTCAGGAGCTGGTGATGAATGCACTGACTGCAATTCAGCCACAGCTCTCGTTGTCCCTGGGCGATTGGCTGGCGGACCTGGCCGTCGACGCGCTGATCGACGAGGCCGACCTGTCGCCCAAGCCGGGGCTGGTCGACCGGCGGGGTAGCGGCGCGCACACCGATTTGCACCTGGGCCTGATGCACGCCTCGGCGCTGGCCCTGTGGCCGAGCTTCAAGGCCATGGCCGAGGCCGCCCAGCGATGTGGCGAGATCGGTCTGCAGCTGCGTGAAGACGTCGGCCGCATCGGCCGCGAAGGCGAGCAGGAGATGCTGCGCGTCACTGGCGGCGTCAACACCCATCGCGGCGCGATCTGGGCGCTGGGTTTGCTCAGCAGCGCTGCTGCGCTGGACCTGAGCATGCTGGCGCCGGCCCAAGTCGCCTTGCGCGCCGCACGCCTGGCCCTGCTCAACGACCGCACCGCACCTGTCACTGGCGACAGCCATGGCGCGCAGGTTTGCCGTCTGTATGGCGTACATGGTGCCCGCGAGGAAGCGCAATTGGGCTTCCCGTCAGTGATCCAGCATGCGCTGCCGCAACTGGCGCGCAGTCGCGCCGCCGGGGTCGGGGAGCAGAACGCCCGCCTCGATGCGCTGCTGGCGATCATGACCCAACTGGCCGACACCTGCGTGCTCTACCGCGCCGGCATGGCCGGGCTGACGCGCATGCAGAGCGGCGCCCGTGCGGTGCTCGCCGCTGGTGGTTGCGCCAGCCTCGATGGGCGCCGCTGCCTGCGTGATCTGGAGCGCGACATGCTGCACCTGCGTGCCTCGCCTGGCGGCGCTGCCGATCTGCTCGCCGCCACCCTGTTCCTCGACCGCCTGCAGCATGGCCTGCCGGCGCAGCTTGGGAGTCTGTGAAATGGAAACCCTATCTTTTCAATTCCCCGCCGGGCAACCGGCCCAGGGTCGCGCGCTGGTCGGTTGCGTCGGTTCCGGCGACCTGGAAGTGATGCTCGAACCCGGCCAGGCCGGCACGCTGGCGATCGAAGTGGTCACCTCGGTCAACGGCAGCGCGCCGCGCTGGCAGCTCTTGTTCGAGCGCATGTTCGGCGAGCAGCAGCTGCCCGCGCTGAACATCGCCATCCATGATTTTGGCGCCACGCCCGGCGTGGTGCGCCTGCGCCTGGAACAGGGCTTGGAGGAACTGAACCATGGCTGAGCAGAACATTCAGCGTCTGTTGGCGCAGCGTAGCTTTACCGAGCTTGGTGCCCGCGAGCGGGCGCGCGCCTTGCTCGATGCCGACAGCTTTCGCGAGCTGCTGGATCCCTTCGCCCGGCTGATGTCGCCCTGGTTGCCCAAGCAGGGCATCGTGCCCCAGGCCGATGACGGCGTGGTGGTGGCCAAAGGGCTGATCGACGGCCAGCCTGCGGTGGCGATCGCCATCGAAGGCGCCTTTCAGGGCGGCAGCCTTGGCGAAGTGGGGGGAGCGAAGATCGCCGGTGCCCTGGAGTTGGCCGCCGAAGACAACCGCAATGGCACGCCGACTCGCGCCGTGCTGCTGCTGGAAACCGGTGGCGTGCGCCTGCAGGAAGCCAACCTGGGCCTGGCGGCCATCGCCGAGATCCAGGCCGCTATCGTCGAGCTGCGCCAGTATCAGCCGGTGATCGGCCTGGTCGCCGGCCCGGTCGGCTGCTTCGGCGGCATGTCCATCGCCGCCGGGCTGTGCAGCTACCTGCTGGTCACCCGTGAGGCGCGCTTGGGCCTCAACGGCCCGCAGGTGATCGAACAGGAAGCCGGGCTGGACGAATACGACTCGCGCGACCGCCCCTTTATCTGGAGCCTGACCGGCGGCGAGCAGCGCTACGCCAGCGGTCTGGTCGACGGCTACGTGGCCGATGACGTCGAGGCCATTCGCAGCGAGCTGCACGGCCTGTTCGCCAAGGGTAAACCCGAGCTTGAGCGCAGCCGTCGCCACGCCTGGTTCCTGCAACGCCTGCGTGACGTCGACACCTCGATTCAGTCCGATGCCGCTGCCGTGCGCAGCGCCTACCAGGGAGCATGAACATGACAACTGCACAGCAGCAACGCGGTCTGCACTGGTTCCAGGCCCTGGCCGGCGATGCCCAGCCGCAACAGGGCTTGCCTGCCTCGCTGCGGGTCGCCGACGGCGAACTGGCCGGCCAGGCGGTGCGCTATCTGGCGGTGATCGCCGATGCCAACAACCCATTCCCCCGTGCCCGCAACGGCGAGGTCGGCCTGCTCGAAGGCTGGGGCCTGGCCCAGGCTGTGGATGAAGCCATCGAGGCGGACCGCGATAACCCCCATAAGCGCGCGCTGATCGCCATCGTCGACGTTCCGAGCCAGGCCTATGGCCGCCGCGAGGAGGCCTACGGCATCCATCAAGCGCTGGCCGGCGCGGTGGACGCCTATGCCCGTGCCCGCCTGGCCGGCCATGCGGTGATCGGTTTGCTGGTGGGCAAGGCCATGTCCGGCGCCTTCCTCGCTCACGGTTACCAGGCCAACCGTCTGCTCGCCCTGCGCGACGCCGGGGTGATGGTGCACGCCATGGGCAAGGCCGCCGCCGCGCGCATCACCCTGCGCAGCGTCGACGAACTGGAGGCGCTGGCCGCCAGCGTGCCGCCCATGGCCTACGACCTGGACAACTACGCCTCGCTTGGCCTGCTAGCCGATGTACTCGATGTAGAGCAGGTGACGCAGCCGACCAGCGCTGATCTGGCCCATGTTCAGGACGCCCTCAGTCGCGCCCTGGTCGATATCGCCGCCAGCCCGCGTGACTTACGCAACCGCCTGGGCGCCGCCAACCGCGCGGCTTCCTCGACGGTGCGTGAGGCCTTGCGCGCGCAGTGGTGAAGCGAAATGGCGGGTTGCACCGCCCTACAGAGGACTCTGCGGCACCTTGTGCATTAGCTGCTGCAGACAAGTAGGGCGGGTGAAATCCGCCAACCCCAAATAACGCGAAATGGTGGGTTGCACCCACCCTACGGAGAAGCCGCGATGTTCCCGACACCCCGTCCACATGATCTGCTTTGGGGCCTACGCCCCGAGCAGCTGCCACAGGAGGCGCCGGCCTGGGCTCGCGCCGCCCTGGGCGGGCATGTACCGGTGGTGGTGCGTCGTGCGCCTGCCGCGTCCGGCTGGGTGGCGGTGGGTGTGCGCGGCGCCGCGCGTGAGCAGCGTTACGCCACCTGGATGCGCCTGAGCGAGATCAGGCAGGTGATCAGCCCCGAAGCGGTTGCCCGCGCCAGGCACTGGCGCCAACACGGACAGCTGCAATGGCCGGCATTGCAGGCATTGGAACAGCTGGCGCAGCAGTTCCATGCGCTTGGCCTGTGCTGGGGCGTGACCGGCAGCCTGGGCTTCGAACTGGCCAGTGGAATCGCCGCCGCGCACGCGAATAGCGATCTCGACCTGCTGCTGCGCGCGCCAGAGCCGGTTTCGCGGGGCGAAGCGCGGACCTTGTGCATGCTGCTGGACGAGGCGCCGGGGCGTATCGACCTGCAGCTGGAAACTCCGCATGGCGCCGTGGCGCTGCGCGAATGGGCCGGCGAGTCGCCGCGCGTATTGCTGAAAACCCAGGAAGGTCCGCTGCTGATCAACGATCCCTGGCAAACGCAGCAGGTGGCGGCATGAGCACGCTCTGGGCCTTTCCGGGCCAGGGCGCGCAGCAGCCCGGCATGCTGCATGCCTTGCCTGATGCGCCTGTGGTGCAGGCCTGCATCGAGCAGGCGAGCGCTGCGCTAAGCGAAGACGTGCGCCTGCTGGATTCGGCCGAAGCGTTGCAAAACACTCGCGCCGTGCAGCTCTGTCTGCTGATCGCCGGCGTGGCGGCGGCGCGCCTGCTGAGCGACCGTGGCCATCGCCCGGACTACGTCGCCGGGCTTTCCATCGGCGCCTATGCCGCCGCCGTGGTAGCCGGCGCGCTGGATTTTGCCGACTCGGTGCGCCTGGTCGCCTTGCGTGGTGAACTGATGCAGCGTGCGTACCCTAATGGCTACGGCATGACCGCCATCCTCGGCCTCGACCAGGGCAGCGTCGAGCGCCTGCTCGCCGAAGCCGAAGGTCCGGTGTACCTGGGCAATATCAACGCCGAAACCCAACTGGTGATCGCCGGCAGCGATCCCGCCATGGCAGTGGTCGCCGAGCGCGCCCGAGCACTGGGCGCCGCCTGTGCCAGGCGCTTGGCCATGAGCGTGCCGTCGCACTGCGAACTGCTCGCTGCACCGGCTCGCGAGCTGGCGGCAGCCTTCGCCAAGGTTGAACTGCGGTCGCCCCAGGTGCGTTACCTGAGCGGCAGTTCGGCGCGCCTGATCCGTGATCCCGAAACCCTGCGCGACGACCTGGCTTACAACATGAGCCGCGTCGTCGAGTGGCAGGCCACCCTCGTCACCGCCTATGAGCGCGGCGTGCGCCTGCACGTGGAATTGCCTCCAGGCAGCGTGCTGACCGGCCTTGCCCGCCGCGTATTCGAACCTGGCCAGGCGATCGCCTTCACCGGCGCGCGCCTGGATACACTCGACGCCATGTTGCGTCAGGAGGTAAGCCGCGACCGCTGAGCCGTAGCGTTTACCGAAGCACAAAAACAACAACTTCGAACGTAAAACGAGGACAACAACAATGATCATCTACGGTGTCGCCTTTCTGGCGTTCTGCACCCTGGCAGGCATCTTCATCGGAGAGCTGCTGGGCAAACTCATTGGCGTGCCCGCCAACGTCGGCGGTGTCGGCATCGCCATGCTGCTGCTGATCTTCCTCGGCAGCTACCTGAACAAACGCGGCCTGTTCACTGGCAAGTCGGAGCAGGGCGTGGAGTTTTGGAGCGCCATCTACATCCCCATCGTGGTCGCCATGGCCGCCCAGCAGAACGTCTACGGTGCCCTCAGCGGCGGGCCGATGGCGATCATCGCCGGGATCGCCGCCGTCGCTGCCGGTTTCGCCCTGGTGCCCGTGCTCAGCCGGGTCGGGCAAAAGAAGCCTGAAGCCGATGTCACCTCCTCCATGACCAAAGCGCCACGGTGATCGCCATGTACGAATCCCTGCTCAAGGTACTGACCAGCTACGGCATGCTCAGCGGCTTCGCCATCATCGGCATCACCATGTGGGTGTCGTACTGGATGTCCGACAAACTCACGCGCGGTCGCCTGCACGGTTCAGCCATCGCCATCCTGCTCGGCCTGCTGCTGTCCTATATCGGTGGCGTTTATACCGGTGGGCAAAAGGGCCTGGTGGACATACCCCTGTTCGCTGGCGTGGGCCTGCTCGGCGGCGCCATGCTGCGTGACTTCGCGATCGTCGCCACGGGCTTCGGCGTTAGTGTCGAGGAACTCAAGCGTGCAGGGTTCGCCGGGGTGCTGGCACTGTTCGTTGGCGTGCTGTCGTCCTTCGTCGCCGGGGTAGCAGTGGCCATGGCCTTCGGCTACACCGACGTGGTCAGCCTGACCACCATCGGCACCGGCGCGGTGACCTATATCGTCGGCCCGGTGACCGGTGCGGCCCTCGGCGCCAGCTCCGACGTGATGGCACTGTCCATCGCCGCCGGCCTGATCAAGGCGATCCTGGTGATGGTGGCCACGCCCTTCGTCGCCCCCTATATCGGCCTGAACAACCCACGCAGCGCGGTGATCTTCGGTGGCCTGATGGGCACCTCCAGCGGCGTCGCCGGTGGCCTGGCGGCGACCGATCCCAAGCTGGTGCCGTACGGCTGCCTGACCGCGGCCTTCTACACCGCGCTGGGCTGCCTGCTCGGCCCGTCGCTGCTCTACTTTCTGATGCGAGGCCTTCTGGGCTGACTCTTTGCCCGCCGCCATGGCGGGCTTTTTATTTAGGCTGAACGCGCTGCCCTGTGGGAGGCGCTTCAGCGGCGACGCTTGCGCCTACGACTGCCTGCTATACATCCGGCACTCGGCGAGCAGCGCCAACAGGTTCGGGTCGCGTTCCTTGGCCTTGAGGAACACCACGCCGATATGCTGTTGCAGGTGGTACTTGGCCTGCAGCGGAATCAGCTTCACCCGGTTCTCGTACACCGCGGCCACGCGCCCCGGCAGCAGGGCGTAGCCGACACCGGAGCTGACCATGCTGAGCAAGGTGAAGATATCCTTCACCTGCATCGCCACCTTCGGCTCGAACCCGGCCTGCTGAAAGACCCGTTCGCCGTCTCGGAAGGTGGCGTAGCCCTGGGTGAGGGTGATGAAGGTGTCGTCGCGCAGGTCGGCCAGATCCACTTCGGCCTGCTCGGCAAAGGGTGAGTCGTTCGGTGCGGCGAGGAAGATGTCATCGGAGAACAGCGCCAATTGCTCGCAGTCCGGGTCGCTGACGCTGTCGTCGAGGGCGATGAGGATGGCATCCAGCTCCATGTTCTTCAGCTTGTACAGCAGGTCGACGTTGGAGCCGAGCACCAGGTCGATGTTCAGCTCACTGCGGCGCAGCTTGAGACCCATGATCAGTTGCGGAACCGTCTTCACCGTCAGCGAGTAGAGCGCGCCGAGCTTGAAACGCTCTGCGCCGAAGCCTGCCGCCTCGCGAGTCAGGCGCACCATCTCCTGGGCGTCCTGGATCAGCTTTTGCGCCTTTTCCTCCAGCACGTAGGCGCTTTCCAGCGGGATCAGGTTGCGCCCCTCGTGCTTGAACAGCGGGCAGCGCAGCGCACTTTCCAGCGAATGGATGGCACGGTGCACGCTGACATTGCTGGTCTGCAGTTCGCTGGCGGCGCGCGCCAGGTTGCCGCTGCGCATGAACGCCAGGAAGACCTCCAGCTTTTTGAGAGTCAGTTCTTCGTCGATCAGCATTGGCCTGTCCTTTTCCAGCGGTAGGCGATTGTGCCGCATCCTCGAGGGGCTGCGGTGGTCGATCGTTATGACTTTGGTGGCATGAGCAGGCATTGCCAGGCCACGCGGATTACCTTGGCGTGCGAACTGTGCTGTAGTGCGAGCGATGTCCGCTTCTTCTCGCGCCCAGGAGTCTGCCCATGCAACTGATCTACGCCGCTGCCTCTCCCTTCGCCCGCAAGGTTCGCGTGCTGGCTGCGGAAACCGGCCTGCTGGCACGTATCGAACTGCTCGATACCGCCGTATTGCCAACCACCGTCAATGAACAGGTCAACGCGCGCAATCCGCTGGGCAAGATTCCGGTGCTGCTGACTGAAGACGGCGAGGCGCTGTACGACAGCCGGGTGATCTGCGAATACCTCGACACCCTGCACCAGGGCCGCAAGCTGCTGCCGGACGGCGCTGCACGCTGGCAGGTGCTGCGCCTGGCGGCACTGGCTGACGGCCTGATGGACGCGGCACTGCTGGCGCGCTACGAACGCAGCGTGCGACCGGTCGAGCTGCAATGGCCGGCCTGGCTCGACGGCCAGCTGGGCAAGGTGCAGCGCGCGCTGACGGAGCTGGAACGCCAGACCGACCAGTTGCAGGGGCCGCTCGACCTGGCACAGATCGGCTTCGCTTGCGCGCTGGGCTATCTGGACTTTCGCTTTGCCGACCTCGACTGGCGCGCCGAGCATTCAGGGTTGGCGGCATTTCAGCAGACCTTTTCTCAGCGCGCGTCGATGCAGGCAAGTGTGCCTGGGTAAGATCGTGGCTTTTCGTCCCGCTGTGGTGGCGAGCCATTACAATCCACAGTTTCCTGGCCATAGTAGGCGGGTATTAAGGTACATTGCGCGCAAAGTCAGAAATGCAGATTGCGCGGAACGTCCCGTTCAGTCGCAGGACGAGTGTCCGTAACGCCGACAAGGTGACCAGTTCGAAAACAATAATGATGAAAAAGCACCTCAACGATCAGCTATTCGAAATTATCGCAACGAGCATCAAGAGCAAGCGACTGAAAGCCGGCACCTTGTTGCTGGAGGGACCGTTGGCGGAGCTGTTCGGCGTCAGCCGGTCACCCGTACGGCAGGCGCTGGTCAATCTGCACCAGGCCGGTTTGATCTGCACCTTCGATGGCCGCGGTTATCTGGTCGGTGCCGAGCCCGGCGAGGTGCTGCGGCGCAAGCTGGAGGCCGCCGACTTCCAGTTGGCAACGGATGAGGCGCAAGCCCCGCGCAAGACCGAAAGCTGGAAGGCGGTCTATGACCAGATCGAGCGCGACCTGCTGCATCAGTCGCTGTTCGGCACCTACCGCATCAATGAGCTGGAGCTGTCCCGCCATTACGGCATCAGCCGCACGGTCTCCAGCCAGGTGCTCACACGCTTGTCGTTGATGGGGCTGGTCGAGCGCGACGAGCGTTCGCGCTGGCAGCTCGGCCAGTGGGACGAGGAGCGTCTCGGCGAGCTGTACGAAGTGCGCCGCCGCCTGGAGCCGTACGTGTTGATGAGGGCTGCGGAGTTTCTGGAGGCCGAGCAACTGGAAGGCTATATCGCGCGCCTGCATCAGGCGATGGCGCTATACCCGGACATGGACAGTCGCCAGTTCGACGACCTGGAAAGCGATCTGCACATCGAGACCTTGGGCCGCTGCCCCAACCGGCAGATGCTGCAGATTCTGCGTCGTACCCATTCGCTGTTGCTCTCGGGCAAGCACATCCTGCTCGACAAGAGCTACTTCCCGGATGAGGAACCCTTCTTTCGCGAGCACCTGAGCATTTTCGAGAATCTGCAGGCCGGTCGCCCTGATCTGGCAGCTCAGAGCATGGAGGCGCACCTGGTGATCGCCGAGCGCAAGGTCAAGCAACGCCTGGCGCAATTCCGCGAGCAGAACGTCATCCAGGCCGTGCCTTATCTGGAGCGGATCGAGGCGTAGGCTGCGCTGCGTTGCGCGGACAGTCAGCGCAACACTCTTTCCTCGTGGGAGCGGACTTGTCCGCGAAGCTGTTGAGGCCAAAACACCGGCAGGCCTGGATCTGCGGTGACCTCATTCGCGGACAAGTCCGCTCCCACAGGCTGATTCAGCCCAGTAGAGGCGCCGCTGATCAGGTCACCGCGCCCACCTGCCAAGGTACGAACTCGTTGTCACCGTAGTTGTACAGCTCGCTCTTGGACGGCTCGCCCGAGGCGATTTCGATGAGGATATCGAAGATCTTTTGCCCGGCTTCGGCGATGCTCAGCTCGCCATCGACGATGCCGCCGCAGTTGATGTCCATGTCCTCTTCCAGCTTGCGATACATCTCGGTGTTGGTCGCCAGCTTGATGCACGGTGCGGGCTTGAAGCCGGACACCGAACCACGCCCGGTGGTGAAGCAGATCATGTTGGCGCCGGAAGCTACCTGGCCGGTGACCGAGACCGGGTCGTAGCCGGGGCTGTCCATGAACACGAAGCCGCGCTCGGTGATCGGTTCACCCCACTCATACACGCCGTTGAGCGAGCTGGTACCGCCCTTGGCCGCAGCGCCCAGGGATTTCTCCAGAATGGTGGTCAGGCCGCCGGCCTTGTTGCCAGGCGAGGGGTTGTTGTTCAGCTCGGCCCCGTTGATCTGCGTGTAGTGCTCCCACCAGCTCAGGCGGTCGAGCAGTTTCTGCGCGACCTCATGACTGATTGCGCGGGCGATCAGCAGGTGCTCGGCGCCATAGATTTCCGGGGTTTCGCTGAGGATCGCAGTGCCGCCGTTGCGGGCCAACAGGTCGGCGGCGTAGCCGAGCGCCGGGTTGGCAGTGATGCCCGAGTAGCCGTCGGAACCGCCGCACTGCATGCCGACCATGATGTGTTCGACGCTCTCCGAGGTGCGCTCCAGGCGACCGATGGCTTCCAGCATGTCGGTCACCTGCTCGATGGCGCGCTGGATGCTGGCGCGGGTGCCGCCGGCGTTCTGGATGTTGAAGACGCGGAAGTTCGGCCCTTCGCTGATGTTGTAGCGCTTCATCAGCGAGGAAATCTGGTTGGTCTCGCAACCCAAGCCGATCACCAGGGCGCCGGCGATATTCGGGTTGCAGGCGTAGCCCCAGATGCTGCGCTCGAGAAATTTGAAGCCCTCCGATTCGGTATTGATCGCACAGCCGCTGCCATGAGTCAGCGCCACCACACCGTCGATGTTGTAGCGCTTGAGCAACTCCGAGCCGTTGAAGTGCGCGGCGACTGCACGCGACACGGTTGCCGAGCAGTTCACCGTGGACAGGATGCCGATGTAGTTGCGCGTGCCGACGCGGCCATCCGGGCGGCGGTAGCCCATGAAGCGGCGACGCTGCTCCGGCGGCAGTACCGGGGTGCGAGCGATGGGGGGCGGCAGCGTGCTGTTGGTGTGGCTTTCCGGCATCGACACGTTGTGGATGTGTACGTGGGCGCCGGCGGCGATGGCCCGGCTGGCCAGGCCGATGACCTGACCGTACTTGAGCACGGCTTCGCCGGCGGCGATGGCGCGGCGGGCAATCTTGTGCCCGGCGGGGATGTCGTCCTGGGCCTCCAGGCCAAGGCTCTCGACACGGCTGCCGCGAGCCAGGGCGCGGCGTGCGACGGCCACGGAATCTTGATCGCTGAGGATAACCACGGTCGGGCTATTGGTGATGAGTTGCATGGCGCGTTCTCGTTGTTGTTGTGATCGTCTGGCCAAGATACTGACAAAAATGAACATTGCACGCAATAATTTACGGTGTTAGTGTCATCCCACACAGCTGCTCGGCAGCCACAAAAACAACAATGTGAGGCCTTCCTGATGGACCGTTGCCATCTCTCGGGGCACGTCGGCAATCAGCCGTTTCCCTGTCCGGTTTTCCCCGCCTTCCGTCGATGGGGCGCGCGTCATGCATAAGCTCATCGAGGGTTACTTCACCCTGCTCAAGGTGCTCGGAATCATCTGCCTGATCACCATGGTGGTGCTGGTGTTCGGCAACGTCGTGCTGCGCTACGCCTTCAACGACAGCATCCTGGTGTCCGAGGAAGTCTCGCGCTGGGCCTTCGTCTGGCTGACTTTTCTGGGCGCGGTGATCCTGCTGCGCGAACGTGGCCACATGGGCGTCGACCTGGCCCTGCGAGCCCTGCCGAGCTGGGGCGAGAGAGGCTGCCTGATCCTTTCGCAGGTGCTGATGCTGGCCTGTTCGGGGTTGTTCTTCTGGGGCAGCTGGCAGCAGGTGCAGATCAACTGGAGCATGCCGTCACCGGTCACCGGCTGGTCGATGGGCCTGTTCTACGGCACGGGCGTGTTCTTCGGCTTGTCGGCCTGCGCCATTCACATCTACGAGATCGTGCGGTTGGCCATGGGCGGTGAAATCCATCGTCCGGAAATCGCCACCGAAATTCATCAGTAACACGCCCGCTGGCCTGCACCTGCCACGGGCGGTGCGCTCTACATAACAAGAACGGAGTGATGAGATGATCATCATCGCGATTTTCGTATTTTCCCTGCTGGGCGCCATGGCGATTGGCGTACCGATTTCCTATGCGCTGATCCTCTGTGCACTGGCCATGATGTATCACCTGGACCTGTTCGATGCGCAGATCGTCGCCCAGGGGCTGGTCAACGGAGCGGACAGCTTTCCGCTGATGGCCGTGCCCTTCTTCATGCTGGCCGGCGAGCTGATGAACGCCGGCGGCCTTTCCAAACGCATCGTCAACATGGCTGTCGCGCTGGTCGGGCACATCAAGGGTGGCCTCGGTTACGTGACCATCCTGGCGGCCTGCGTGCTGGCCAGCCTGTCCGGTTCGGCTGCCGCCGATGCTGCTGCGCTGGCCGCGCTGCTGGTGCCGATGATGGTCAAGGTCGGACATGACCGCGCCACCTCGGCCGGCCTGGTAGCCGCTTCGGGGATCATCGCACCGGTGCTGCCGCCGTCCATCGGCCTGATCCTGTTCGGCGTGGCCGCCAACGTCTCGATCACCAAGCTGTTCCTGGCCGGTATCGCGCCGGGTCTGATGATGGGGCTGTCGCTGTGCGTCGCCTGGTACCTGGTCTCGAATCGCGAAACGCTGATCACCCGTCCGCGCGCGCCGTTGAAGGAAATCCTCAAGGCCTTTTATGAGGGCGTATGGGCGCTGCTGCTGCCGGTGATCATTCTGGTCGGGCTGCGTGCCGGCATCTTCACCCCGACCGAGGCCGGCGTGGTGGCGGCGGTGTATGCGCTGTTCGTATCGCTGGCGATCTATCGCGAGCTGACCTGGAAGAGCATGTACCAGGTGCTGCTGTCCTCGGTGCTGACCACCTCGATGGTGATGTTCCTGGTGGCCTCGGCGATGGTCGCGGCCTGGATGATCACGGTCGCCGACCTGCCGAGCTCGGTGGTCGAGGTGCTGGAGCCGCTGATGGACAGCCCGCGCCTGCTGATGCTGCTGATCGTGGCGATCATCGTGGTGATCGGCATGGCCATGGACATGTCGCCGATCATCCTGATCCTGGCGCCGGTAATGATGCCGGTCGCGGTCGAGGCGGGCATCGATCCGGTGTACTTCGGCGTGATCTTCGTCATGACCTGCGCCATCGGCCTCATCACCCCGCCAGTCGGTCTGGTGTTGAACGTGGTGGCCGGCGTTTCCCGGATCGATTTCCTGGCCACGGCGCGCGGCGTGATGCCGTTCCTGCTGGCTGAACTGGTGATCATCGGCCTGCTGCTGCTGTTCCCGCAGCTAGTGCTGGTCCCTGCGCAGTGGCTGTACTGACCCCAGATTGCGTAGCGGCCGTTCCCTGACGGCCGCTACCCAGGGCTTTTTTCGCCCACATCCATGCCGGAAACGGCACACATAAAAACAAGAGGACATAGTCATGAAATTCATCCCCAAAGCGCTTACTGCACTGCTGTGCTCATCCGCGATGCTGCTGTCGGCGGCGGTGCACGCCGAGGAAATCAACCGTCACAACTTCAAGATCGCCTTCGTGCAGGCCAAGGACCACCCGCATGGCCTGGGCGCGCAGAAGTTCGCCGAGATCATCAAGGAAAAGAGCGGCGGCAAGATGAAGGTGATGGTGTTCGCCAGCGGCACCCTGGGTGGTGATGCTCAGGTGATTTCCTCTGTACAGGGCGGCACGGTCGACATGACGCTGGTCACCCCGGGCCTGCTGTCCGGCATCGAGAAGGGCTTTGCCCTGTATGGCCTGCCGTTCCTGTTCCAGGACACCGAAGAAGTCGATGCGGTGCTCGATGGTCCGGCCGGGCAGAACCTGCTCACCACCCTGGAGCCGCACGGCATCATCGGTCTGGGCTACTGGGACCATGGTTTCCGCCACGTCACCAATAGCAAGCATCCGGTCGAGAAGGTCGAGGACCTCAAGGGCCTGAAACTGCGCCTGCAGCAGATCCCCACCGCCATCGAGTCTTTCCGCGCGCTGGGCGCCAGCGTGGTACCGCTGTCGTTCACCGAGCTGTACACCGCGATGGAAACCCGCACCGTGGATGGCCAGGAAAACCCGCTGGCGGCGATCGAGACCTCGAAGTTCTACGAAGTGCAGAAGTACCTGTCGCTGACCGGCCACTTCTACGATCCGCTGGTCGCGATCTTCAGCAAGCGCACCTGGGACAAGCTCAACGAGACCGAGCGTGAGTTGGTACGCAGCGCCTCGCTGGAGGCCCAGGCATACGAGCGCAAGGTGTCCCGCGAGATGGCCGTGAGTTCGCGCGAAGCGCTGGCCAAGCACGGCATGCAGATCAACGAGGTCGCTCCGGCGGAGATCGAGCGCATGCGTGAGCAGGTGCGTCCCACCGTCGAGAAGCTGGTGGCCGAGTATGGCCCTGAGCTGATGGCCGAAATGAACGCCGAGATCGCCAAGGTCCGCAACGCCCAGTAATCCCCTCCTGCAGTTGGCCGTCGCACGGCGGCCGCTGCGCCTGCACGCAAGGTAGAAACGTTCATGACCGCTATCAATGTCGGTTTCATCGGCCTCGGATTGATGGGCCACGCCATGGCCGCCAACATCCAGAAACGGGGTTTCGCCCTAGGGGTGATGGCGCACCGCAACCGCCAGCCAGTCGAAGACCTGGTCAGCAAGGGCGCCCGCGAGTACGCCAATGCCGCTGAGCTGACCCGCGCCGTCGATGTAGTGCTGCTGTGCCTGCCCGGTAGTGCCGAAGTCAGCCGCACCCTGGCTGGCGATACCGGAATCCTCGCCGGCCTGCGCCCTGGACAGATCGTCGTCGACTGCAGCACGGGCGACCCGAATTGCACCGCCGAACTGGCTGCACAGGTGACCGCTGGCGGTGGGCATTATCTCGACACACCGGTCAATCGCACGCCCAAGGATGCCCAGGCCGGGCGCCTCAACGTGCTCGCCGGCGGCGATGCCGAGGTGCTCGACAAGGTGCGTCCGGTGCTCGAGTGCTTCTCCGAGACCATCCATCACCTCGGCCCGCTGGGCTCGGGCCACAAGGCCAAGGTGATCCACAACTTCATCTCTCAGGGCAACGCCACCATCCTCGCCGAGGCGTTCTGCACGGCGGCGAAGAATGGCATCGACCTGGCCGCATTCGCCGATATCTGCAGCATGAGCGGCGGCTACAGCCGCACCTTCGAGCGGATCATCCCCTACGTCCTGCATGGCGACGACTCCGGGCAGCAGTTCGCCCTGGCCAACTGCGAGAAGGACATGCGCTATTACACCGAGCTGACCAAGCTGACGCCGACCACCGGCATCGTTTCCGATGCGGTGTACCAGACCTTCATGCTGGCGAAAGTGCTCGGCCACGGCGACAAGTACGTGCCGCGCCTGTTCGACGTGCTGGGCGAAATCAATGGTGTACGGGTCAGCGCCCGTCAGGAGGACAAGGTATGAAACTGCTGCGTTACGGCCCGCCGGGCCAGGAAAAACCGGCTCTGGTCGCGGCCGATGGCAGCCTGCGCGATCTGTCGCTGCACGTGCTCGACATCAGCCCGCGGGTGCTTGACCCCAAGGCGCTCGACGAACTGCGTGCGCTCGATCCGGTCAGCTTGCCGAAGGTCGAGGACGGCGTGCGCATCGGTACGCCCATCGCCAACATTGGCAAGCTGATCTGCGTCGGGCTGAACTACGCCGACCACGCCAAGGAATCCAACCTGCCGGTGCCCAGTGAACCGGTGCTGTTCATGAAGGCTACCAGCGCCATCTGTGGCCCCAACGACGCCGTGATCATTCCGCGTGGCTCGGAAAAGACCGACTGGGAAGTGGAGCTGGGCATCGTCATAGGGCGCAAGGCGCAGTACGTCGAGCGTAAGCAGGCGCTGGAGCATGTCGCCGGCTACTGCATCGTCAACGACGTGTCCGAGCGTGCCTACCAGCTCGAAAGGGGCGGCACCTGGGACAAGGGCAAGGGCTGCGACACCTTCGCGCCCATCGGTCCCTGGTTGGTGACGCCTGACGAAATCGCCGACCTGCGCAATCTCGACATGCACCTGAGCGTGAATGGCGAGACCCGGCAGAACGGCAACACCCGCACGATGATCTTCTCCATCGACGAGATCGTCAGCTACATCAGCCAGTTCATGACGCTCAACCCGGGCGACGTGATCTGCACTGGCACGCCACCGGGTGTGGGCGCGGGCATGAAACCGCCGCAGTTTCTCAAGGCCGGCGACCGCATGCGCCTGAGTATCAGTGGGCTTGGTGAGCAGTGCCAGGACGTGGTGGCCTGGAGCCGTTGACTCCATGGCGGTATGCGACGCACAGCCTGTGCAAGATCTCGCGAGCTAGAGCCATACAAGGCGCAACGACCAACGGGAGTAACAGCCGAAGGCTGGCCCGAAGGGAGAGCGCCAGCGAATCAAACAGGAGAGGACGCGGAGTGTACTTTTGTACATGAGCACTCCGAACCTGTTTTTAACGCAGTAGGGCCGACGCGCAGCAGATCGTTTATCTAGCGAATAGAGAACCAATCATGCAACGACGCCTGTATCCGGGGCGCGATTTTCGTCGTGCGCAGAACATCGAAGAACTGCGCGAGATGGCCCGCCGCCGCCTGCCCAACTTCTCCTTCGAGTACGTCGAAGGCGGGGCGGACGATGAGTTTACCCTCAATCGCAACCGCACGATCTTCGAGAGCGTGACCCTGCAACCGCGCACGTTACGTGACGTCGGTCAGCGCAGCCTGGAGCGCAGCTTCTTCGGCCGCGCCTCGCAATTGCCGTTCATGGTCGGGCCCACCGGTTTCAACGGTCTGCTGACCCGTGACGGCGACCTGCATTTGGCGCGCGCCGCTGCGGATGCCGGCATTCCATTCGTGTTGAGCAATGCTTCGACCACTTCCATCGAGGACATCGCCGCAGTCGACGGCGTGCGTGCCTGGATGCAGATCTACCTGTACCGCACCCGCGATCACGTGGCCAAACTGGTCGAGCGGGTGAAACGGCTGAACCTGGAAGCCATCGTGGTGACCACCGACAGCGCCATCTTCGGCAATCGCGAGTGGGACAAGCGCAACTACGCCAAGCCGCTGCAGCTGGACCTGCGCAACCGCCTCGATGTGCTGCGTCACCCCGAGTGGATCTGGGACGTGCTGGTGCCCGATGGCGTGCCGCGCTTTCGCAACCTCGGTGACCTGCTGCCGCCCGGCAAGGACTCGGTGAAGGGCGCCGCCAGCGCACTGGCCGCCGAACTCGACCCGACCCTTAGCTGGGACGATATCGCCTGGTTGCGCGATATCTGGCCCGGCAAGCTGATCGTCAAGGGCATGATCCACCCGGATGACGCGCGTCTGGCGCTGCAGTACGGCGTCGACGGCGTGGTGCTGTCCAACCACGGCGGACGCCAGCTCGATGGTGCGGTGTCGGCGCTGGAGACGCTGCCTGAGGTGGCGCGCATCAACCAGGGACGGATGGAGATTTTTCTCGATGGTGGTTTCCGTCGTGGCAGCGACATCGCCAAGGCCCTGCTGCTGGGCGCCAGCGGCGTACTGATCGGTCGCGCCGGCCTATACGGCCTGGCCGCCGGCAAGGGACCGGGCGCGGCGCATGCTATCGGCATCCTGCGCACCGAGCTGGATCGCACCCTGGGCCTGCTCGGCTGCAGCAGCCTGGAGGAACTCACCCCCGACCTTATCCACGCGCCGCACTGGCGTGCGCTGGCCGAGCGCATTCGCGACTAGTTTCCCAACTGCCTCGCTCTCCCCAATGACGCAGGTGCGAGGCAGTTTTTTAATTTCCACTCGATTGCAACAAAAAAGCTTCGCGGACAAGTCCGCTCCCACAAGATGAAGCGCGTGTCTGATCCCTGTGAGAGTGAATTTGCCCGCAAGTTTCTGGCTGCGTTAGCAGCGCTAAAGATCTTGCGATCTAGAAAAACGCCGCGATCCTGCAAAGCAGTCGCGGTGTTCTTCTTTATCGGTGCTGTCGTGCTTCAGGCGCCTCAGAAGGGGTACTCCACCCCGGCTTCGCTGGCTGCCCCACGCAGCGCCGCCAGCACATCCTCCGGTAGCTCCAGTCCCTGTTCGAAGGCCCTGGCGCGGCGGTCGATGCCGGCATGACCGGGCATGCGCACCGGGCGCTTTGGTTCGCGCGGCCGGCTGTCCAGGCAGGCGCCGACGAAGTGATCCATCTCTGCCTTGAACTCATCGACGCCGCCGAAGAACGCCGGGTCGAAGGTCAGCACGGTCACTGCCGCGCCCCATTGCTTGACGCCGTCCTTGCGGCCGAAGCCGCCCAGGCCGGCGGTCAGTGCCTCGACCATGGTGCCAAGGGCGAAGCCCTTGTGGCCGAATTCCAGGCTGCCCAGCGGCAGGATCGCGCCCGGCGGCGTGCCGAAGTACGCCGCCGTATCGCGGGTCGGCTGGCCATCCGGGCCGATCAGCGCAGCGTGCTCAAGCTGCCCGCCAGCCTGGTGGGTCTTGTTCACCAGGCCGTTGGTGATGGTCGACATGCTGACGTCGATGAGAATGGGCTTCTCGCCAGTGGGAATGCCGATGCCCAGCGGATTGGGCGTGTACACCGGGTCGAGGCCGCCATGCGGTGCCACCGAGGCCACGGCCGGGTCGGAAGTGAGTACCAGCGGAATCAGGTTCTGCTCGGTGTAGCGCTGTAGGTAGGCCGCCAGGCAGGCGATATGGTGCGAGCGGCGGATGGTCGCCACGCCGATGCCGAAGGTGCGTGCTGCTTGGGTGGTGAAGTCCAGCGCCTGCTCCACGCAGTAGGGGCCAAGCAGGTAGTCGGCGTCATAGAGCCGCGCCGCCGGTGTCTGGCGGATGATTCGCAGACTCTCGGCATTGCCTTTGGCGTGGCCGGCGCGCAGGTCCTTGAGATAGCCCTGCGCGAGCTTCACGCCATGGGTGTGATGGCCGAGCAGATCGCCCTCGACCAGTACGCGGCTGACGACACCTGCCACGTCCGCGCTGACCTCAGCGTCGAGAAACAGCTGTTCGATGAATTGTTCAAGTTCTGCAGGGGCGATACGGCTCATTCGAGTGCTTCCTTGGGCTTGGTCAGGGCGCGCGGGTAGCGCATGCGCCAGTACTTGGCGAGCACCGGGAACAGGGCCACCAGTAGTACGAGCGAGGCCAGGCCGATGCTGATCGGGCGCTCGACGAAGGCCAGCAGATTGCCGTTGGCCTTGATCATCGAGGTCATGAAATTGCTTTCCAGAATATTGCCCAGCACCAGGCCCAGGATCGCCGGGGCGATGGGGAAGTCGGCGCTGGCGATCAGGTAGGCGACCACGCCGCAGATCAACATGATCCACACGTCAGTGATGCTGTTGTTGATGGCGAAGGCGCCGACGATGCAGAAGCACAGGATGATCGGCATCAGCACGCGCGTTGGCGTGACAGCAAAGATGTGGGCGCTGCGAATCGCCAGGTAGCCGATGGGGATCAGGATCAGGTTGGCGACGAAGAAGGCGGTGAACAGACCGTAGGCCATGGCGCTGTTGTCCATGAAGATAGTCGGGCCGGGGTTCATGCCCTTCATGTACAGCACGCCGATCACGATGGCGGTGATCGAGTCACCGGGAATGCCGAACACCAGAGCCGGTACCCAGGCACCCGCTACCGCAGCGTTGTTCGCCGAGCCGGCGTCGACCAGCCCCTCGATATGACCTTTGCCATAAGCTTCGGGCGTCTTCGAGCGTTTCTTGCTGACGGCGTAACAGATCCAGGCGGCAATGTCTGCGCCGGCGCCAGGCAGCGCGCCGATGAAGGCACCCAGGCTGCTGCCGCGGATCACGTTCTTCCAGTAGCGCCTGAGGTGCATCGGCACCTGGCCGAAGACGCTGCCGCTCTGGGGGGCGATGTCCTGGGGCGAGCCATTGTCATTGCCCTTGTCCCGAGGTTGAGCGTAGAGCTTCATGACCTCGTACATGGCGAAGAAGCCGATCATCACCGGAATGAAGTTGATCCCGGCCATCAGATCCGGCACGTCGAAGGTGAAGCGCGGTGCACCGGTGACCAGGTCCAGGCCGACGGTGGCCAGCAGCAATCCAACCAGCAGTGACAGGAATCCCTTGATCGCCGAACCGGTGGAAATGAACACCGCGCTGCCCAGGCCGAGCACGGCCAGCCAGAAGTATTCGAAGGAGCTGAAGTTCAGCGCGAACTCGGCCAGCGAAGGCGCAATCATCACCAGCACCACGGTGCCGGTCAGACCGCCGATCACCGAGCAGGTGACGTTTACCCCCAATGCTTCGCGAGCACGACCCATGCGCCCGAGCGCGGCCGAATCGGCAACGTAGGCCGCTGATGCCGGTGTGCCGGGGATGTTCAGGTAGGTGCCGGGGATGTCGCCGGCGAAGATCGCCATGGCCGCGGTGGTGATGATCGCGGCGATGGCGGCAGTGGGCTCCATGGCGAAGGTGATGGGCACCAGCAGCGCAACGGCCATGGTGGCCGAAAGGCCTGGAATGGCGCCGACGAAAACGCCGAACAGCGCTGCAATGATGATCACAAACAGCGTCTGGAAATTGAAAACGAGCAAGATGCCGTCGAGTAGTTCGTTCATGCGTGTTTCCTCAGAAACCCAGAGGGCCGACGGGCAAAGGGACCTTGAGCAGGTGGCCGAAGGACAGGCTGATCACCGTCGTGGCCAGCGCAGCGATGACGATGGCGGGCAGTACGCGAACACCGCGTTGCACAAGCAGCACCAGCATGATCAGCAGCATCATCGTGGCCGCGCCCAGCACGTCGCTGAGGTAGATGTAGGCCACCACCAGTACGCCCGGCAGAATCACCGCGAAGCTGGGGAGGGGCGGGCGGGGTGTGCTTTGGTCCGGCCCACTGCCGCGCAGCTGGCGCAGGGCGCTGATGCTCAGCAGCAGGCCGCCTACGGTCATGCCGATGGCAATCAGGGAAGGAAACAGGTCGGCCCCGTACTGCATGCCCGGTACGGCGGGGAACTCACGCGCGAGCAGCCATACGGTGATGCCAAGGGCGATGAAAATGATGCCGAACAGAAGGTCTTTCATGGTGCGTTCTCAAACCGCTGGAACAAAAGCATGCGACGCCCCGGTGGGGCGTCGCATCGGATGAAGTCACTTCTTCATGCCGATCTTTTCGATGATGCCGCCCATGTACGCGTTGTTGTCGACCAGGAATTTCTTGAAGTCCTCGCCCTTGTGCCATTCGACACCGAAACCCTGGCGCTGCATGAAGTCCTGGTAGAACTCGCTGTTGTAGGCCTTCTCCAGGGCGTCCTCGAGCTTGGCCACCACGGCCGGGTCCATGCCTTTGGGGCCGGCGACACCGCGCCACTCACCCAGCGAGTAGTCGCTGCCGATGCTTTCCTTTATCGTCGGGATATCCGGGAAGGCCGGGTTGCGTTCGGGGGAGAGAATCGCCAGGCCCTTGGCCTTGCCGGCTTCGATCATCGAGCGGGCCTCGGGTACCGAGGACGGGACGAGTTCGATGCTGCCAGCGGCCAGTTCAACCATGGCCGGAGCCGCGCCCTGGCTGGGAATCCAGGTGACCTTGTTGGGCTCGATGCCGCGATCCATCAGCAGACCGGCGAAAGCCACGTGCCAGATGCCGCCCAGGCCGGTACCGGAGGCCTTGAAGGTACCCTTCGGCTTGTCGGCGATGTCCTTCAGGAGCTCTTCGACGTTGCTGTACGGCGCATCGGCGCTGACCTGTACGCCCGGGTAGTCGTAGTTGGTCATGGCCAGGGGCGTGAAGTCCTCGTGGGTGATCTTGGTCAGCCCCTGCCAGTGCATCATGTTCAGCTCACCGGTCACGAAACCCAGGGTGTAGCCGTCGGGTTTGGCGCTGGCCATCACCGTGTGGCCCACCACGCTGCCACCGCCGGGACGGTTGACCACGTTGATGGTGACGCCCAACTCCTTCTCCAGCGCCGTGGCGATACCGCGTGCGGCAGAGTCGCTGCCGCCACCGGCGGCCCACGGCACGATCAGCTGGATGGGTTTGTTCGGGTATTCGGCCATGGCTGCCACTGGGGCGCCCAGAAGGGAAAAGCCGAGGGCGAGGCTGAGCGGGCGAAGCAGAGTGCTTAGCTTGATCATGAAAGGTCACCTATTGAAGTTATTTTGAGTGAGGTGCAGCTAGGTTCCGCTTGAACGAGTCGGCCAGGCAGATGGCACGGCGTGGAATCAAAGCCAGGCCGAAGCTAGGCAACTCTGGGGGAGGTGTCTAATGAGGCTTTTTCATCGAGTCATAACTTGGGGTTATTCGCTGATCATTCGTCGCGGATGGCTGCCCGCAACGCCTCTATGAAGTCGCGGACTGCGGAGGATATGGGCTCGTCCTTGCGCAGCAGCACGCCGTAGGCCAGTGGCGGCGGCGCCAGGTTTGTTTGCACCTGTTTCAGGCTGCCGTCGAGCAGGTTCTGCCGCACCACGGCTTCCGGCAGCAGGGCCAGGGTGTCGCTGTTGCACAGGAGTTTCAGCGTGGTTTGCACGGAGGTGGTTTCGATGCTGTTCGCCGGCGGGTTGACCCCGGCGTCGCTGAACGACTGCTCCAGCGATTGACGTAGTGGGGTGTTGAGCGGGTAGAGCACCCAGGGCCATTCGGTCAGTTGCGCCGGGCTGACGCGTTGCCGCGCGCAGAGCGGGTGTTCGGGGCGGGCGATGAGCAGGAAAGGCTCTTCGGCCAGCGCGGTGAAATCGAAGCGCTGACGCTGCGGATGATCGGTGAAGCGCCCGACCACCAGGTCCAGCTGCTTGTGCTCCAGCAGTTTGAGCAGATGGTCACTGGTGTCCTCCAGCAGTTCGATGGTCAGCAGCGGACGCCTGCCTTTCAGGCGCAACAGGGTTTCAGGCAGGGCGTGGGCAGTGGCGGCGAAGATAGCGCCCACCTTGAGGTAGCCATGGCCGCCCTGGCGCAGGCTTTCCAGGCGATAGCTGAAGGTCTGGCAATCATTCAGGGCGCGCTGTGCATAGGCGATCACTTCCGCGCCCAGCTCGGTTGCCGGCAGTTCGCGGTTGAGACGTTCGAACAGAGTGAAGCCGAACTGGTTCTCGATGTCGCGGAGCATCTTGCTCACCGCAGGCTGGCTCAGCCCCAGTTGCTGGGCGCTGCTGTGCATATTGCCGGTGCGGGCCAGGCTGTCGATCAAGGCCAGGTGGCGATAGCGCAGCCAGTTGTGAAGCGTCGGGAGATTGCCGGTTTGGCTCATGACGGATGTGCTCAGGAAGACTCGATAACCGGATCATATCGCGTACTGACTAATAGTCATTGGTGGTTATCGCGATTGGGGAGATAAGGTCGGCCGGCCTGACTGCACCACTGGGTGCCCCTGCAGGCATCCCCTTCGCATAACAAGACGGACACTGCCATGTCACATGCTCTCAGCCTTTCGCCCAGCAACACCTTGCCATCCGACGGCCTGCGCGGAACCATCGTCGGCCGGGCCTGGCTGCCCGGAGAGCACGCGGGGCCTGCGCCTATCCTGCTGCGTGAAGATGGCGTCTACGATCTTTCCACTCTCGCGCCGACTCTCAGCGGGCTGTTCGAGCGCGAGCAGCTGTTGGCCAGCCTGGCGAGCGTTGGCGGCAGCCCGCTGTGCAGCGTCGAGGCATTGCTGTGCAACAGCGGCGCTGATTTCAATCCACAGCTGCCCAGCCTGCTGGCGCCGGCCGATCTGCAAGTGCTCAAGGCTGCCGGTGTCACCTTCGCTTCCAGCATGGTCGAGCGTGTGATCGAGGAGCGCGCCGGTGGCGACGCCAGGCTGGCCGAAGGTGTGCGAGCCAAGGTCAGGCAGGTACTGGGCGACGATTTCGCCAGCATCAAGCCAGGCTCCGAGAAGGCCCAGCAGGTCAAGGCGCTATTGCAGGAGCAGGGCCTGTGGTCGCAGTACCTGGAAGTCGGCATCGGCCCGGATGCCGAGATTTTCACCAAGGCACCGGTACTGGCTGCCGTTGGCAGCGGGGCGGAGATCGGCATTCATCCCGGCTCGGTGTGGAACAACCCGGAGCCGGAGGTCGTGCTGGCCGTCAACAGCCGGGGCGAGGTGCTGGGGGCGACCCTGGGCAACGACGTCAACCTGCGGGATTTCGAAGGCCGCAGTGCGCTGCTGCTGAGCAAGGCCAAGGACAACAATGCCTCTTGCGCCATCGGCCCGTTCATCCGTCTGTTCGACGATACCTTCAGCCTCGATGACGTGCGCAACACGGTGGTTCGCCTGCGCGTCGAGGGCGCTGACGGCTATGTGCTCGAAGGCACCAGCTCCATGGACAAGATCAGCCGCGATCCGCTGGATCTGGTCGGCCAGGCGCTCAACCGCAATCACCAGTATCCGGATGGCTTCCTGCTGTTTCTCGGGACCCTGTTCGCGCCGACCGAGGACCGTGATGCACCGGGCGGCGGCTTCACCCACAAGCTCGCCGACCGGGTGATCATCAGCAGTGAGCAGCTGGGCGCCCTGCACAACCGTGTCAACCACAGTGACAAGGCGCCGGTCTGGCAATTCGGTCTCAATGCGCTGATCAACAACCTGGCGGCACGCGGCTTGGTCTGATGCTCAGGCGTTGCATAGCGCCGGTGTGAGCTGCTCGATAAACAGGCGGCTGATCGAAGACAGGTTGACACCGCGCCGGGTGATCAGCTGATACGGCTCGCTGCGGCTCTTCAGTTGCAGCGGCAGGATGCAGGTCATGCCGAAACCGGTGCAGAAGCGTGCCACGTCTGTAGACAGCAGGGCGACCAGTTCCGGGTTCTTCTGCAGCAGCGACAGGGTGGTGAAGGCCGAGGTGGTTTCCAGCAGGTGCAACGGGAAGCGTAGCCCCGCCTGCTGGAATTCCCGCTCCAGTGAAAGGCGCATCGGCATGTTGGCCGAGTAGACCACCCAGCGGCTGTCAGCCAGGTCGGCCAGTTCCAGTTGCGCGCGGCCGGCCAGCGGATGATCACGGTTGGCGACCACGGCCAGGGTTTCGTCACGCACGTCGATGCAGTCGTATTGCTCCGGCTGGCGGCTGATGCTGGTGCGACAGATCGCCAAATCCAGACGGCCCTGGTCGAGCAGGCTGAGCAGCCGCGCACTGGTGTCTTCGACGATTTCCACCGACAGATCCGGATGCTCCTCCAGCAGCCGGGTCAGCGCATCCGTCATGAACGGCACTGCGCCCATGATTACGCCGACCGACAGCCGTCCGCCGTGGCCTTGGAGAATACCCAGCATTTCCTCGCGCAAATGGGTCAGGTCGGTCTGGATCAGCTTGGCATAGCGAATCGCGCAATGCCCCAGCTCGTTGGCCTCCAGGCCGCGGTTGGTGCGTATGAAAAGCGGCGCGCCCAGCGTGGTCTCTATTTCCTGCAGCGCCTTGGTTGCCCCGGGTTGGCTGATCGAGACCAGTTCCGCGGCCTTGATCAACGAGCCCTGCTCGCCAAGGGCAATCAGCAGACGCAGTTGGCGGAAGCGCAGGCGGGAAAAAATGGAGGACACCGATGGCAGCATATATAGCTTTCCCTTATAGCAGTATCAACGCCTCTCATTAGTCAGGAGCGCCTCTATCTCATAGTTTGCCTGGGCGGCAAGGCTATCCGTGAGAATGTCCGAGTGATCTTACTCGACGTTTTCCGCTGCCTGCTATTACAAAAAACAAAGCAGAGGCTTCCCATGGCACTTATCAACTACCTCACCCAAGTCCAGTTCGGCTATGACGCCCTCGGCCAGTTGGCTGCCGAGTGTCAGCGCATTGGTATCACTCGGCCCTTTATCGTCACCGATACCGGAGTGCGTGCTGCAGGTATCGTCGACAAGGTGCTGGCGCAACTGGCCGAGCCCGCCGTTGCCGAGGTATTCGACCAGACGCCGCCGAACCCGAATGAAGGTGTGGTGCGTGCTGCGGCTGCGCGTTATCGCGATGGCGGTTTCGACGGCATCATCGCGGTCGGTGGCGGTTCTTCCATCGACCTAGCCAAGGGTGTTGCCGTATGCGGCACCCATGAAGGCCCGCTGAAGCAGTTTGCCGTTATCGAAGGCGGGTTGACCCGCATCACCGCCGCCACCGCGCCGGTGATCGCCATCCCCACCACCGCCGGTACTGGCAGCGAAGTCGGTCGTGGCGCCATCCTGATTCTCGATGACGGGCGCAAGGTCGGCGTCATCTCGCCCTATCTGATCCCGCGTTCGGCGATCTGCGATCCCGAACTGACCCTCGGCTTGCCGGCCCAACTGACCGCTGCCACGGGCATGGATGCCATCGCCCACTGCCTGGAAACCTTCATGGCGCCGGCGTTCAACCCACCCGCCGACGGTATCGCCCTGGATGGCCTGTGGCGTGCCTGGCGGCACATCGAGCGTGCAACCCGTACCCCCGGAGATCGCGAGGCGCGGCTGAACATGATGAGCGCCTCGATGCAGGGCGCCCTGGCGTTCCAGAAGGGTCTGGGTTGCGTGCACAGCCTCAGTCACGCGCTTGGCGGTATCAACCCAAGGCTGCATCACGGCACCCTCAACGCGGTATTTCTGCCCGCAGTTATCGCCTTCAACGCGCAGTCCGACTCGGTGCGCGACGAGCAGAAACTGCAACGCATCGCTCAGGCCATGGGCCTGGGGAGTGTCGAGGAAATCATCCCGGCGATTCGTGAGATGAACCGTCGTCTCGGCATGCCTTCGGGCCTGGCGGAAATGGGCGTGGACGAGTCGCTGTTCCCGGCGATCATCGAAGGAGCGCTGGCCGACCATAGCCACAAGACCAACCCGCGGGTGGCGAGTGCTGAGGACTACGCCGAGTTGCTGCGTCAGTCGTTGTAAGTGCGCTGATGGCGTGGCCGAGGCTGTGGCATTGGTGGCGCAATGCTAGAGAGGCGTCGGCCTTCCGCCAGCTGCCATGACCTTCGCGGACAAGTCCGCTCCCACAGTAAACGCAGGCGCTGTGGCTTGCATCGTGGAAGCGGACTTGTCCGCGAATGCTCTCCTGATGCGGCTCTGGACAGTGCCTGTCAGGCATCTTCCAACAGCGTGTCCAGCTCGTTGCGCAGGAGCTCCAGCAATTGCGCTGCCAAAGGCGACAGGTTGGTGCCGCTGCGATGGATGATCGAGCACGGTTCGTTACGCGACTGCAGCGATAGTGGCAACCGGCGCAGCAGACCGAAGCCTTCGCTGGAGCAGGCGATGGAGTGGGGCATCACCGCCACAAGCTGCGGGTCTTCCTGCAGCAGGCTGAGCATGGTGAAGGTCGAGGAAGTTTCCAGCGGGTTGCGTGGAAACTCCAGGCCGGCTTCGCCGAATTCACGCTCCAGAACCGTGCGCATCGGTGTGCCGGTCGGGTAGACCACCCAGCTGTAGGCGCTCAGGTCGGCTAACTGCAGCGCCGGGTTGTTCTGCTGCGGATGCTGCGGGGCTGCGACCAGCGCCAGGCGCTCGGCATGCAGGCTCAGACACTCGTAGGCGTCCGGATGCTGGCTGCCACTGGTGCGGGCGATGGCCAGATCCAGGCGACCCTCATCGAGCAGCTTGAGCAGTCGCGGGCTGATGTCCTCGACGATCTGCACGGAAATATCCGGCTGCGCCTGGCGCAGGCGGGTGAGGGCGCGCAGAACCAGCGGCACCGAGCCGGCGATGGTGCCCACTGCCAGGTGACCACCATGGCCCTGGAGGATGCCCTGCATTTCGTCATGCAGGTGTGCCAAGTCGTTGTGGATCAGGCGCGCGTAGCGGATCACGCAGCGGCCCATGTCATTGGCCTGCAGGCCTTGGGCCGTGCGTATGAACAGTGGCGTGCCGAAGGTGGTTTCGATCTCGTGCAGCGCCTTGGTTGCACCCGGCTGGCTGATGGCGATGCGCTCGGCTGCACGGTGCAGGGTGCCCAGCTCGTCGAGGGCGATCAGCAGGCGCAACTGGCGAATACGCAGGCGCGAAACAATGTAGTTGAGTGGCTGCAACATAGGGGAATGACGAAAAGTTATCACCTAATCAGAAGCTTTCATTAGGCAGCACTGCGGGCAATTTTTAAAGTGCTGGCCAAGCACGCCGCAGCGTCGGCGCAAGAACAACCGGACAAGAACAACAGGAGCACAGCGATGCGGTTGATTCAGTTTGAGAACGAACAGGGCCAGCGCCAGGTCGGCGTCGTCGGTGACGCACGCATCAGCGTGGTCAAGGGCGTCAGCAGCACCCGTGAGCTGGCGCTGCAGGCGATCCGTAACGGTCACGGCCTGATCGCCGAGATCGAGCGTCTGGGCGTCGAACAGGGACCGGTCTACGCCGAGCTGATCGAGCAGAAGCGTCTGCTGGCTCCGCTGGATCACAGCGATCCGGCTCACTGCCTGATCTCCGGTACCGGTCTGACCCATCTGGGTAGCGCCTCCACGCGCGACAAGATGCACCAGCAGGTGGAAGCGCAGCAGGCCGAAGGCAAGCTCACCGACACCATGCAGATGTTCCAGTGGGGCATGGCCGGCGGTCGCCCGGCTGCAGGCAGCGAAGGCGCGCAGCCGGAGTGGTTCTACAAGGGTGACGGCAGCATCGTGGTTCGCCCCGGTGAAGACTTCCCGGTACCCGACTTCGCCGAGGACTTCGGTGAGGAGCCGGAGTTGACCGGCCTCTACGTGATTGGCGACGATGGCCAGCCGTATCGCATCGGCTTCGCGCTGGGCAACGAGTTCTCCGACCACGTGGTCGAGCGCAAGAACTACCTCTACCTGGCCCACTCGAAGCTGCGTTTCTGCTCCTTCGGTCCGGAGATGCTGATCGGTGAGCTGCCGCGCCACCTGTCCGGCATCAGCCGTATCCGGCGTGGCGACCAGGTGTTGTGGGAGAAGGAGTTCCTCTCCGGCGAGGACAACATGTGCCACAGCCTGGAGAACCTCGAGTACCACCACTTCAAGTATCGCCAGTTCCTGCGTCCGGGCGATGTGCACGTGCACTTCTTCGGCACTGCGACCCTGTCGTTCGCCGACGGCATCAAGGCACAACCTGGGGATACCTTCGAAGTCAGCCTGGATGCGCTGGGCGAGCCGCTGCGCAACGGGATCAGCGTGCATGCGCCCGCGGTGAAGGTCGGTGGTGTACGCCAGCTTTAAGCCGCTGTCAGGTTCGGCGGCGTTGCTGTCGGGTCGAAAATCCGCCTGGCGGATTGACGGATTGCGCCCTCACAAGGGGACGAATGCCGAAGTTATCACTTATCATATGTCTGACAACTGAAGTAAAGTTGTCACTCCTCGACTCAGAAGGTCGAGGCCTCATTCATTGTCCGGGGCGGCGTTGCCGTCCCTCCTGACAGGAGAACACCATGCTGAGTCTGACTGGCCACAATTACATCGGCGGTGAGCGCCGCGCCGCCGGCACCGTCGAGCACAAGAGCCTCGACGCCAGCAGCGGTGAAGCGCTGCCCTACACCTTTATCCAGGCCACGCCGGAAGAAGTTGACGCTGCCGCCCAGGCTGCCGCTGCCGCTTACCCGACTTACCGCAACCTGTCGGCCGTGCGCCGTGCCGAGTTCCTCGAGGCCATCGCCGACGAAATCGACGCCCTCGGTGATGACTTCGTTGCCCTGGTCACCCGTGAAACCGCACTGCCGGCTGCCCGCATCCAGGGCGAACGTGGTCGTACAAGTGGCCAGATGCGCCTGTTCGCCAAGGTGCTGCGTCGTGGTGACTTCTACGGTGCACGCATCGACCGCGCCCTGCCGGATCGCCAGCCGCTGCCTCGCCCGGATATCCGTCAGTACCAGATCGGTGTCGGTCCGGTCGCCGTGTTCGGCGCCAGCAACTTCCCGCTGGCCTTCTCCACCGCCGGCGGCGATACCGCTTCGGCCCTGGCTGCCGGCTGCCCGGTGGTATTCAAGGCGCACAGCGGCCACATGGCCACTGCCGAGTGCGTAGCTGATGCGGTGATCCGCGCGGCCGAGAAAACCGGCATGCCCAAGGGCGTGTTCAATATGATCTTCGGCGGCGGCGTCGGCGAAATTCTGGTCAAGCACCCGGCCATCCAGGCCGTTGGCTTCACCGGTTCGCTGAAAGGCGGTCGCGCCCTGTGCGACATGGCTGCTGCCCGTCCGCAGCCGATCCCGGTATTCGCCGAGATGTCCAGCGTCAACCCGGTGATCGTCCTGCCGGGCGCTCTGAAGGCACGTGGCGCCACCGTGGCCAAGGAGCTGGCTGGCTCCGTGGTACTGGGCTGCGGCCAGTTCTGCACCAACCCGGGCCTGGTCATCGGCATTCGCAGCGCCGAGTTCAGCGACTTCGTCGCCGGCCTGGCCGACGCCATCGGCGCCCAACCGGCGCAGACCATGCTCAACGCCGGCACCCTGCGCAGCTACACCAGCGGCGTCGCGCAGCTCAAAGGTCATGCCAAGGTCAGCCACCTGGCGGGCAACGAGCAGGCCGGTAACCAGGCGCAGCCGCAGCTGTTCAAGGCCGACGTCAGCATGCTGCTCGAAGGCGACCACCTGCTGCAGGAAGAGGTCTTCGGCCCGACCACCATCGTCGTCGAAGTCGCCGACAGCGCCGAGCTGACCCGCGCTCTGCAGAGCATGCACGGCCAGCTGACCGCGACCCTGATCGCCGAGCGTGAAGACCTGACCGCCTTCCGCGACCTGCTGCCGCTGCTGGAACTCAAAGCCGGCCGCGTGCTGCTCAATGGCTACCCGACTGGCGTGGAAGTCTGCGACTCGATGGTGCATGGCGGCCCGTACCCGGCGACCTCCGACGCCCGCGGTACCTCGGTCGGCACCCTGGCGATCCACCGCTTCCTGCGTCCGGTGTGCTACCAGAACTATCCGGATGACGTCCTGCCGGAAGCGCTGCAGAACGCCAACCCGCTGGGCATCCAGCGTCTGGTCGATGGCGTGCATAGCCGTGATGCGCTGAGCTGATCCGCGCGCTGAAATGAAAAATGCCGCACCCTTGGGTGCGGCATTTTTCGTTGAGGCGACGGCGAGGTTTACTTCGCGGCTGCCTGGGTTTTTTCCACCGCCTGGATGATCACCTTGGCCACATCGCTCGGACGTGACTGCTGCGGTACGTGGCTGGCGGTAACTTCGGTGGTCTGCGCACCGATTTTCTTGGCGAAGTCGCGCTGCATTTGCGGCACGATCATGCGGTCATCATTGGCGACGACGTACCAGGACGGCTTCTGCTTCCAGGCTTCCACGCTGGTGCGTTCATCAAATGCGGCGGCGCGAATCGGACCCTGCGTCGCGGTCATCACCGCGGTCTGCTCGGCAGACAGATCCTGAGCGAAGTCGGTCGCCATGCCCTGCGGCGTCAGGTACAGGAAACCGTTCTTGTCGGCGGCGATCTGGCTCGAACCGGGTGCGGTAGGATAGCCGGCGTAGAGTTCGCCGGTGGACTGGCCTGCATTCGGTGCGAAAGCCGCGACATAGACCAGGCTGCGCACCTTGTCGTCGGTACCGGCCTGGCTGATCACCGTGCCGCCCCAGGAATGGCCCACCAGCACGACATCACTGTCCTGGTTGTTCAATACGCGCTGGGTGGCGGCGACGTCGTCGGCCAGCGAGGTCAGTGGGTTCTGCACCACGGTAACCTTGATGCCTTTATCCTGCAGCAGCGGCACGACCTTGGCCCAGTCGGAGCCGTCGGCGAAGGCGCCGTGAACGATAACTACCGAAGGCTTGGCGTCGGCGGCCTGGACATTGACTGCGAAGAAGGGGCTGGCGATGGCGAGTGCGAGGATCAACGGCTTGGTATTGAACATGATTGAATCTCCTGTGCTTGGGAGATGCCAGTGTCGGTAATGCGCCGAGGCTGCGGTATCGGTCGTTTATCCGAGGCGTGGAAAAAAGGGAGAGGTATGCAATGCAGGTGAATGATGCCGTCGCGCTGGAAGACGCCCTGCTGGCGCTGGCCATGGTCGGTGACCTGAGCATGGGCCAACCGATCGATCAATCGCGCCGTACCGCGCGCCTGGCGCAGTGGCTGATGCAGGCCAGCGGCGGCGATCAGGCGCAGATCGCTGCGGTGCAGCAGGTGGCGTTGCTGCGCTGGTCCGGCTGTACTGCCAACGCTGAGGGGTTCATGCGCCTGCTCGGCGACGATGTCGGCGGGCGCCGCGATATGCTCGCGCATACGCTCGATGCTGCCGGCCAGCGCGCCATGCTGCGCACCACGCCATTGGCCGTGGTGCACTGCGAAGTCGCCGGCGAGGTGGCGCGCACCCTGGCGCTGGGAAGTGACGTCGAGCATGGCCTGCGGCACATTTTCGAATGTTACGACGGCAGCGGCCGCCCTCTCGGTCTGCGCCATCCGGATGTTCCGCAAGTGGTGTATCAGGTGGTGTTGGCGGGCGACCTGGAAATCCTGTCGAGGGCTCATGGGCTGGAGGCAGCGCTGGAGTGGATCGTCGCTCAGGGCGATCGCCGTTACCCAGCTGCGCTGGTTGCCACACTGTCACGGCACGCGACGGATTGGCTGCAAGCCTTGCGTACGCCCGAGGTCGCCCAACCGAGAACAGGGCCGGAAGTACCCCTGACCCTGGTGGGCGACGTGATCGACCTCAAGCTGCCCTGGCTGGCCGGGTATTCGCGTCAGGCTGCCAACCTCGTGCGTGACGCCGGCCGGCTGTGGAGCCTACCCGAGCCGCGCATCGAGCTGCTCGCCAAGGCGGCGCTGATTCATGGCCTGGGCCGTGCGGCCGTGCCCAACCGGGTCTGGAGCACGCCCGGGCCTTTGCTTGACGGCGATCTTGAGTCGGTACGTTTGGTGCCCTACTGGACGCATCGCGCCTGTAGCCAGATCGATGGCCTGAGCGAGGCCGGGCAATTGGCCGCCTATGCCTACGAGCGTCTGGATGGCAGCGGCTATTTTCGCGCCCTTGGTGGCGAAGCCCTGCAGGCCGAGCATCGCCTGCTGAGCGCAGCATTGGCCTGGCAAGCACTGCGTGCCGAACGACCCTGGCGCGCAGCTTTAGATGATGATCAGGCCGCCCGGCTGCTGCAGGATGAAGCCGAGCAGGGCCGTTTTGATCTGCGTGCCTGCCAGGCGGTGATCAGCGCGGCGCACGGCGAGCAGGCGCCGCTGACCAGCAAACCTGGCAACGGCCTGCTCAGCGAGCGCGAAACGCAGATCCTGCAGCGCATCAGCGGCGGGGCGAGCAACAAGGAGGTGGCGCGCGACCTGGGCATCAGCCCGAGCACCGTGCGCACCCATGTCGAGAGCGTGTTTCGCAAGCTGCAATGCTCTACCCGCGCCGCTGCGACGCTAAAGGCGCTGACCCTGGGAATGATCTGAGCGCCGCTTCGTTTGATTGACAGGTGAACCGGCTTCGACTGGGCCAATCGGCGTGGTGAGCTATCCGTCATGCGCAACAGCGGTTTTAACGGTTTATCCAGGGGCGAAAAATCTGTCCAGCGCCGTGGCGAGCGCGTCGAATGCCAGCGCGACGCGCCTGATTCGCCGCAGATCACGGTGCATGGCGATCCACACGTCCACCTCGAAATTGATCTCGTCAGCGAGCACGCGTTCAAGACCGTAGCGTTCGGCCAGTCGAGTCGGGCACAGGGCCAAACCCAGCCCGGCGCGCAGGGCCGCGAGTTGTGCCAGGTGATTGTCGCTGGCGATGGTGAAGCGCTGACCGAGGCTGTACACGCCCTGTTCGAGCAGCACCTGATGATCGGCCTGGCGCCGATCAGGACCGATCAGCGGCTGGCCCCGCAGGTCGGCCGGCGTCCGTGTAGTACCGTGGCGGGCCAGGCAATCGGCAGTTGCGAACAAGCCGACTTGCAGGGCGCCGACGCGGCGGGTGACGACGTTGGCTTCGCTGGGACGCAGCAGGCGTACCGCGATATCCGACTCCTGGCGGGCCAGCGCTTCCACGCGGTCACCGACACTCAACTCTAGCCGCAGTTGGGGCAGGCGCTGGCAAAGTTCACCGAGCAACGGCGGCAGCACCTCGACGCCGAGCAGTTCGCTACTGGTCAGGCGGACGGTGCCTTCGCTATCGTCGGCGCCGCTGCTGGCGCGGCGATTGAATGCGCATGCTGCCGCGTCCATCGCTTCCACGTGCTCACCCAGCTCACGGGCCGCTTCGGTCGGCACCAGGCCGGACGGGGTACGGGTGAACAGACTGGTGCCGACCCCGGCCTCCAGTTTCTCGATGCGCCGCCGCGCGGTGGCTTGGGCAATGCCCAGCAGGCGCGCGGCGCCGGACAGACTGCCGCTGCGTAGCACGGCAAGAAACACGCGCTGGTTTTCCCATTCGAGACCGTAGGGGTTCATACATTCGCTATCAGCTGATGGTTCATTTTGAGGCTTCTTCCGGGAGGGGGCGATCAGGCATCCTGCCGGCCATCATTCATCGAGGCGTCTGCGGCGCCCTTACACGGAGTTATGCCATGGCACTAACCGGGCAATGCCGATGCGCAGCCGTTCGTTACACCCTCGACCTGCCCGTTCCGCCGGTGGTCTACGCCTGCCACTGCCTGCACTGTCAGCGCTGGAGCGGTAGCGCCTTCGGCCTGCACGCGTTGTTGAAGCGGCGCTGAGTATAACGGGGGCGCTGGTGGAGTATGTGCACGAGCACGAGGGGCAGGTTGCTCGCCAGCGCCTGTGCGGCCAGTGCCTTACGCGCATCTACAGCACCACGGCCGCTCCGGGGATGGTGGTGCTGCGTGCAGGTACGCTGGATATCAGCCAGACACCGGCGGCGCATATCTGGACGCGGCACAAGCAGCCCTGGCTGGTCCTGCCGGCCGAGGTGCCGGCCTGGGCGGAAAGCCCTGCGCCTGAGGAATTCGCGAGAGCGGTGATGGCTGGCTGACGCAGACCAGGCTCTTGCCCCTGTCGGCCGATGAGCCTGGTCTGTCGGTTTGCCGACGCTGAATCAGTCGACCCGAGTCAGCGTGACGTCGATATTGCCGCGAGTGGCGTTGGAGTCAGGGCAGACGATGTGCGCACGATCGATCTGCGCCTGCGTCTGCTCCTGGCCCGGAAGGCTGATTGGCAATGGCGCCGATGCCGATGACTCCCGATTGACACGTCTGCCGGAATCGCCAGCTTGTCGCGGCCTGCAACGAACTTCATTGCGCCCGTGTTGAGTCAGGAGGCGGAAGAGGCTTGGCGCATTGAAGACTGTCTGGCCTGGTTACGCTTGTTGGCCATGGCCAGTTTGCCGACCAAACGGATGGCGACGGCGGCACAGGCGATACCGAAGGGCAGCACGTACCAGTCGCTCATGGAGATGCGTTTGAAGTTGGAAAACGCGAATACGCCGAGGATTACCCACATGCCGGTGACATGCAGCGCCTTCCAGGCTTTCGGGCCTATCAGCCGAGCTGGGCCTTTGAATGACGTCAGTGCCATCAACAGGATGAAGGTGTAGGCGGTCCCACCGGGGATGTTGTTGGCTACCGTGCGGCTCGGCCAGAACTCGGTGTTGAGCTGCCCGTAGGCGTAGATCAGTACGGCGTGCACCAGATGGGAAAAGGCGAAGGCGAGCCCGATGAAGCGTCGCTCACGGACCAGGGTTCGGGAAAGCGGCGAGGGCACCAGCACAGCGAAAGCCGATGCGGTGAACGCCGCGATGAACAAGACGAACGAGGATCGAGCCGTGGCGCGGATGGCGCTGCGCAGACCTTCGATGAGGTCGGGTTGGGCCACGATGGACGCGGCGCTCATCACCGCTACCAGCGCTGCGATAAGGCCGAACAGCTGCCAGCCGCGCAGGCTGTAGGATTGATTGGTCATTGTAAGGTCTCCCGTATTGAGCGCTCTGCCATTCGAGGGTTGATGGCGAGTCGATGGGGAGAATTCTTGCAGCGGGCTGTGTACCGGCTATGTCTGGAGCAGGCGGTTATGCATGTTTGTGCGTACGCCAACTGGCTGGATACAGTGGCGTACAAACGTGAGCCGATGAAATCTTGATAGCGGCTGCACTGGCGCTGCAGCCACTGTGGTCTAGCGATTGGAAGCGAGGGACAGGGTGACGCAGAGCCCGCCACCTTCGCGGTTGCGCAAGCTCAGCGAGCCGCCAATCGCCGTGGCCAATTGTTGAGCGATGGCCAGGCCCAGGCCGGTGCCGCCGGTGCTGCGGTTGCGAGAGCTTTCCACGCGATAGAACGGCTTGATGACTTCGGCCAGGACCTCCTCGGAGATGCCCGGCCCACGGTCGAGGACGCTGATCGAAACACCGGCACTGGTACCGCCGGATACTTCCACCTCGGCAGTGCCCGCGTACTTGAGGGCGTTATCCACCAGATTCACCAGAATGCGGCGCAGGGCATGCGGCCGTGTCTCGATGATCGCTCCATTCTTGCCGGAAAGACTGACTTCCTGTCCGGTGTCCTGGTAGTCGAATACCAGGCTGTCGAGGAAGGCGTCCAGATTGATGCGGCAACTGGCTTCGGTTGCACCATGCACGCTGCGGGCATAGGCGACGCCTTCGCGCACCAGGTGCTCGATTTCGTTCAGGTCGTTGCCAAGTTTTTCTTTTTCCTCCGAGTCTTCCATGAATTCGGCGCGCAGTTTCATGCGCGTGATGGGCGTCTGCAGGTCGTGGGAGATGGCCGCCAGCAATTGCATACGCTCTTTCAGGTACTCGGCGATACGCGCCTGCATGGTATTGAAGGCCCGGGCGGCGTAGGCCACTTCACGGGGGCCGTTTTCATCCAGCTGCACGGGATGAGCGTTCGGGTCGAGATTCCCGACCGCCTCGGCCAGGCGGCTGAGCGGGCGTATGGCAATCCGTACGGCAAGCCAGGTACAGCCGATCATCAGCAGGAGTTGACCGAACAGTACCAGGGGCAGCCAGGGGGAGAGCGGCTTGACCGCGGGCCTCACGTCGATGGTGACGGGACTGCCATCTGCCAGCCGCAGCTGGGCCTGGAAATGTTGCCGCGGACCGGGTATTTCCACGAAGCTCAAGTCATAGTCGCGGCCCAGGGCGAATTGGAGCGACTGTGCCGCGCTGGCGGCAAGATCACTCGAGGCGAGTGCAATACCAGGGTCGTGCTCGCGCAGCAGATAGTCATAGTTGCGCCGCTGCAGGCGCTTGGTCCATTCCGGGCGCTCGGCGGCGGGCAGACGGTCGAGGATGGCAATCGAGGTCGCCGTGTCATGCTCGAAATTGCCCAGCATGGTCATCTTGGTACTTTGGTAGCGCTCGTAGTACTGAGCGCCGAACGTGAGCGCTTGGGCGAGAATCAGCCCGACCAGAAACACCAGCCACAGCCGCGAGGCCAGTGTGCGCGGCCGCTGCAGCGCCCATTTCATACCTGCTCCTCGAGTATCTCGACCGGGAAGGTAAAGACGTAGCCTTCACTGCGTACCGTCTTTATATAGGCGGGCTCGCGGGCGTCATCCAGCAGGCGCTGACGCAGTCGGCTGACCAGCAGGTCTATGGAGCGGTCGAAGAGATCTGCGCCACGACCCTGGGTCAGATTGAGCAGCTGGTCGCGGCTGAGCACGCGCTGCGGGTGATCGAGAAATACCCGCATCAGCCTGTACTCCGCGCCGCTGAGCGACACGAGCGTCCCGTCTTCATCCAGTAGATGGCGGGCGGTGGTGTCGAGACGCCAGCGCCCGAACTTGAGCAGGCGGCTGCTTTCAGTGACGACCAGATTGGGCGGCAGCATGCGCGTGCGGCGCAGCACGGCGTTGATGCGGGCGAGCAACTCGCGAGCCGCGAAGGGTTTGGCCAGGTAATCGTCTGCGCCCATTTCCAGGCCGATGATGCGGTCGGTCTCGTCGGTGCGCGCCGTCAGCATCAGCACGGGCGTCGCCTTGTGCTTTCCGGCGCGCAGCTCGCGACACAGCACCAGCCCGTCATCGCCCGGCATCATGATGTCGAGCACGATCAGGTCGACCTGATTGGTTTCGAGAAAGGCACGCATCTGACGGCCATCGGCGACCACCGTCGTGCGCAGGCCATTCTTCTTCAGGTAGTTGCCGACCAGCTCTCTGATCTCGCGATCATCATCCACGATCAATACGTGATCGACGTGTTCCATTCCCGCTCTCCGAATGCGCGTCTAGTGCGCAGTGTGGCGATGCCCTGTCGCCTGTCAATCGGGCTGTATAGGTCAGCCATCTAGCCACAAGTAGAGCCGAAGGAATGCGAAAAACAGCGGCGTTTGTATCGCTCTGTATCAGAGCTCACCGCAGACACTTAACGATTCCAAGCATGGGGCTTGTCGACACAGCCGAGATACCTCCCGGGCATTTAATGCGCTCCAACGAGACAGCACGACCCCGTCTCGATGAACCCAACGAAGCCATTGAATACGAGAAACTCACCATGAACATCAAAGCCATTTCCGCTGCCTGCCTGCTCACCGTTCTGAGTGCGATGTCCGCCATGGCTCAGGACGCCGTCGCAAGCGAACCCTATTCCTACGGCACCCGTCTGGACATCAGCAAGGTGATCTCCCTGACCGAGGACAGTGGCGACAACTGCGGTGTAGTGAGTGCCCAGATGATCTACCTCGATTCCATGGGTGAGCAGCACGCGGTGACTTACCCAAAAATCGCCGCCAACTGCAACGAAGGTGGCTGATCCTCCCCGTTACTTTTTTCAGCACTCAACTCAAGGAACCATCATGAAAAATCTCAAGATCTACCTGTCCGCCTTCGCGCTCTCGCTGGCAGGTGTAGCTGTCCATGCCAATGCCGCCAGTGAAAACCATCGCGGCGACAGCGGCCTGTGCTTTCAGCTCATTCCGCTGGCGGGTAAAGGCGCGAACCGGGCGCAGGCCGAGAACGGCTTCAGCCGAACTCAACTGGGCATGCAGCTGGAGCGAGTGGCTGAAGATGGCTTCAGCCGTACGCGACTGGGCATGCAAGTCGGGGCGCATGCAGCCAACGGCGTCAGCTCGACGCCTGGGGCATACGCGCAGGCCACGTCTGCTTGAACGGCGAACAACGACCTGGCGGTCCGCCACAGCGAAACTGATCCAGTCACGCGGACCCGACCCGCTACCGGAAGGTAGGTCCGGTCCGCCAACTCCATAGGTAGCGTCATGCTTCTAGTCGCCTTTCTGGGCGGGGTCCTCACGGTTCTCAGCCCCTGCGTCCTTCCAGTCGTGCCCTTTGTTTTCGCCGGAGCGAACCGCTCCCGGTTTTCCATTTTTCTGGTACTGGGCGGCATGGCGATGACTTTCGCCCTGGTATCGAGCCTGGCAGTGGTCGGCAGCGAGTGGGTGGCGCATGCCAATGTTGCCGGCCGCCAGATCGCGCTGCTGATTCTGGTGCTGTTCGCCTTGTCGTTGTTGTCAGCCAGGCTCGGCACGCTGATGGCCAGGCCCCTCGTCGCGCTGGGCAACCGAATCGACCCCTCCGTGCGAGGCGGCGGCGGCCCGTTGGCCTCGGTTACCGTCGGCGTAGCCACGGGCTTGCTCTGGGCACCCTGCGCCGGCCCTATCCTGGGCGCCATACTTTCCAGCGCAATGCTGCAGGGCGCGAGCGCTGGCACCAGCCTGCTGCTGCTCGCCTATGGCCTGGGCAGTGCCACTGCGCTGGGTGTGCTGATAGCGGCGGGTCGCGGCTTGGTTGCGCGGCTGAAACCCATGCTGCCGGTCACCGCCTGGCTACGTCGCGGCGCGGGGGTTGCGGGCTTGCTGGGCGCCGTGCTGATAGGCACCGGGGCTGATCGCCAACTCTTCGAGCAGGCCTCATCGGAACGGAGCGCTGCGGTCGAGCTCAGCCTTATCGAAAACGTGCCGAAAATCGTCGATTACCTGATCAGCAAGGCTGCGGCCCTCTCGCTTAGCGGCAGTGAAGGCAGCGAGCGGATGCCGTCGCTGGAGGGGGCGGTGCAATGGATTAACTCCGAGCCGCTGAGTGCCGAGTCTTTGCGTGGCAAAGTGGTGCTGGTGGACTTCTGGACCTACGACTGCATCAACTGCCAGCGTAGCCTGCCCTACGTCAATCAATGGGCGAAGAAATATGAGAAGAGCGGGCTGGTGGTGATCGGCGTGCACACGCCTGAGTACGCCTACGAAAAACTGATCGGCAATGTACGAAAGCAGGTGAAGGCGCTGGACATTGCCTACCCAGTTGCTATCGACAACAACTATGCGATCTGGCGCGCGTTCAACAACAGGTACTGGCCCGCGCATTACTTTATCGATGCCAAGGGGAAGGTGCGCTTCAGCCATTTCGGTGAGGGACGCTACGAGGAGCAGGAGCAGGTGATTCAACAGCTGCTGGAGGAAGCCCGTGCCGACAACGCTGCTGTTGCCAGTAGCTAAGCGATCCCCGAGGTCTCTCACCGGTCTTAGCCGATACTGCGCACCGCCCGGTGCCAGACGTCATGAACGACAAAGCCCGCTCTAGGCGAAATACTGTTCACATAAGAAATGGTCGGACGCGATTAGTCCCCTCGCCCCTTTGGGGAGAGAGTTAGGGCGGGCCGCGTTCGGAGAGGGGAAAACTGGCAGTTTTGCGGTATTTTCAGCCCTCTCCCCCAGCCCCTCTCCACTAGGCGTGCCCCCAATAAATGGGAGAGGGGAGCCAAACGTGTGCGACCTTAAATGAACAGCATTACGCTCCAGGCGGGCTTTTCGGGTTCCCTAGTCGGCTGGCGATACCGTGCGGTACAGGATTTTGGTTGGCAACAAGATATCTCGAATGCCTAGTCCTCGATCACCAAGTAATGCTGGACAAAAATACTACACAGCACTTTCTGCAAGCGCCGGCACGGTGAACTGAAACTCCGAGCCCTTGCCCAGTTCGCTCTCCACGGCGATGCGCCCGCCGTGGGCTTCCACGATGCCTTGGGTAATGTACAAACCAAGGCCCGTCCCGGTGGGATTGCCATCCTTTGCCGTCCAGTAACGGTCGAACACATGAGGCAGGTGCTCCGTGGGGATGCCCTCGCCGGTATCGCGCACGGTGAATACGATGTCATCGCCGACAGATTTCGCGCGGACTCCGACCTGGCCCTGTCGCGGGGTGAATTTGATCGCATTGCCGATCAGGTTCGAGAGCACCTGAAACAGCCGCTCTGGATCAGCATGAATGCGCAGATCGGGATCAGCCTCGAAGGAAATACTGATGTCCTTATCAAGCGCGAGTGGTGCGAGCAGCGATTGCGCTTCTTCGAACATGTGCCCGACATCGAGCTTTTGCGGGGTGATGGTATAGCGCCCGGCGTCGATCTTCGACGTATCGAGCAAATCCTCGAGCAGCGTGTTCATCCGTCCGGCGGCCTGCTGCATGGTGTCGAGCGCGGTAGCAATGCGTCGCGAGGTATGCGGGCCGTCGGAGCTAAAGGTCTTTTGCATCATGCCGCAGAGCATCGAAATCACCGTCATGGGGTTTCTCAGGTCATGCGAGACCACGGCAACCAGCTCGTCACGGGCACGCACAGCCTCCTGCTCGCGGCGTACTTGCCGGGCGAGGTCATGCTCCAGCGCCGAGCGGCGCAGGTCGTTGGCCGCAAACAAATCTCCCTGGCTCCATTTGGTTGAAATCCCGGCCATCTCGACCTTCCAGATTTCGAACGATGTGCGAGGCCGCAAGCGCAGGCCGGCATCGGAATTTTCCAGATCCATGGGTTTGCGCGGATCGCCGCTCCAGTTGATGCTTTCCTTCACCTCCGGACGAAACCACAGAACCCCGTTATCCACCGGTTTGGGCAGGCTCATCGCCAATAGGCCGCTAGCCACCTGCGGATACTCCGCGGCGGGCGGATAGACAGCAGAAAGGCAATGATTGGAAAACACCGGCTCGCCTCTGTCCTGCAGCCATTGGTGCAGTGCGCGGATTTCCTGGGGCTCCGGGCAGTTGCCGTATCGGCGTAGCTGCTTGTCTTCGATGACTGCGACGCCGCCGGCCCCCGTCAGCGCCATCAGCACCTCAGGTTGCGCTGCCAACCCATCGAAAACAGTCTGCGAAGAATCGATCATGGCCTGATTGAGCAGTCTCAGCGCATCGATTTTCTCTTCACGCTGACGGTTGATCTCCAGCGACTCCATGGCGCTGATCTGCAGCGACAGTACCTGGCCGATAGTCTGGCAGGCGCTACGCAACTCATGCGGTACGTGCAACGGCTGGCGATTGCCGCAGCTGATCAGGCCCCAGAGTTTGTCGTCCTTGAGCAGGGAGATACTCATCGACGACAGCACCCCCATGTTCTTCATGTACTGGCAGTGAATCGGGGAAACGCTGCGCAGCGTGGCGAAGCTCAGGTCCAGCGGAGTCTGCGTATCGGGTCGCAGCTTCGGCACCAGTGGCACCGGTTGGTAATCGGCGTTGGGGATGATTCGCAGCCAGTTGGTGCGATACAGCTCGCGAGCCTGTTCGGGGATATCCGAGGCGGGGAAGAACAGGCCATTGAAGAGTTCCATCGACGGAGCGGAGGCTTCAGCGATGACCTGACCATGGCCCTCTTCCTCGAAGCGATAGATGAGCACCCGGTCATAACCGGTCATCGCCTGAATTTCCTTAACGCTGATGTCGTACAGCTCCTGCAGCGTGCTCGCTTGTTGCAGGCGCTGGAGCATGCGTCCCAGGTTGGTGTTGAGCCCCGCGACGTTTCGCGGCTGGAAATTTTCCACGTGGATTTCCAGCTCCAGGATCAACACGCCCTGATGCCGATGCAGCAAGCCCTCGAATGTCATGCCATTGATGTGAAAGTGAAGTGGCCCGGCGTCGGCGAACGCTGGTCGCAGCAACGCCTCGCGTACTGCTTCGGCATGGGCTTGGCCAATCAGCTTGTGTAACGGTTGGCCGATCAGTTCTTGCGGCGTATGCGCCAGCAATGTTTCGACATTGGCGCTGATCTGGATGATCTCAAGATCCGGTTCGCTGAGTGTCAGCAGCAATCCATGGGGCTGGATCGCCCCGGGGAAGCGGATTGGCTCGTCGGCGCAGTTGGCCAACAGTTCTTCGAAGGCCTCTTTGTTCTGCGGGGTCATATCAGTACCTCTCTGCGTTCGAGCCAGCGCTCGAAACAGGCGAATGTGGTCTGGGCCGCCATGACAACGGCTTCGCGCTCGTCCGTATCCAGGGATCGACTTCCCAGATACGTAATAAAACTGCGCCAGCGTCGCCCGGTTTCCGCGCCATAGATATCGAGGAACGCCGCTCCGTTGTCGGCGTTCAGGCCTAGTCGTGAAGCCATCTCCCGGCGCAGGATTTGTCCACCGAGTGTGGCCCCTTCGAGCACATACAGAACGCCCAGGAAGGCGGGCCTGCAGTTTATTGCAGGTAATCTCTGGCAGATCGGCAAACGCTCGATGGCCTCGGCTGAAAGGCCTAGAGCATGCAGGTCCTTGCACAGGGTCGGTGCTTTGAGGCGCGACACCAGGTCGAAATCGGCAGGTATCACGTCGCTATCGAGCAAGGCATTTTCAAGGGGCAGATAGAAGCCGTAGTAGGCCTGCATCAGCCGTTGAAAGGCGTTTCTGTCGAGAAGGTCAGAGAAAAAGGGAAGTTGTTTTTCCAGACCGATGTGCATTTTTGCAGTACCGGCCCGCAGATCCTGTAGCACCGGCAGCACAGGAACTTCGCGTGCCTTGGCTTGCATTTGGGACGCTCTTGTGAGGGCCGCGTGCGGCGGCCAATTTTAAGATGAGCAGGGACTAACCCTATCACGCGAGGTGCCATACCCAAGCTAAAAACGGTTTATTCCAGATAAGCGGGGTGCTGGATGGCCGAAGGCCAGCCCAGGTGTAAGCGCCATCGTGAGACACACCGACTGGCTGCAGAGTGGGTTCGAAACGCCAGCCCACTGCTATCCGGACCGTTGAACCGCGTCATGAGCCTGATTTCCGAGAGCCCTATATAAGCACGTCGTCGTCGCACCGTGTGCTCAAGCGCGATTTCGCCGTGTGCGCCGGCCGCTGAGAATGAGTGCACCAAGCGCCTCCTGGGAGAACCTAGTCCTCGCATCAGGCCTTGGTTCGAACCTGGCATTCGCCCCTCTCATATCCATGAGACAGGCGCCCATCGAAAAAAAGGGCCGAGGTTTTCACCTAGGCCCTTTTTTTCTATCTGGCGCATCCGGCGGGATTCGAACCCACGACCCCTGCCTTCGGAGGGCAGTACTCTATCCAGCTGAGCTACGGATGCGTTGCGGGGCGCAATCATACCCATGTCGGCGGTTAGCGTCCATTCTGCATGATCGTGCGTTATTTCGAACGAGCTTTACACTTTTTGATCCTTCGCAGCCGAGTCTCGCCAGTTTTTAACGCTTCTTTCGTCAATTTTACCCTTTCGACTATTGCCCTTTAGCGTTGCCGCTCCTAGGATTCGTTTGAGATTTCAAACGGTGCGTTCGGTCATTCTGAACCCCAGCACGTTCAACGGCTCTGAATCCATTACCAGGCCTTGCAAGGCTAGGTTTTTCGCCTTGCGGGCTCTGCCCGTGACTCCAACGACTTTGCACCGACGCCCGGGCGCCGGAACTGAAGGAGACTGCCATGCAACTGAAAGACCCCCAGCTGCTGCGCCAGCAGGCCTATATCGATGGCCAGTGGCTGGACGCCGACAGCGGTCAGACCATCGCCGTGAACAACCCGGCCACCGGTGAGATCATCGGTCATGTGCCGAAGATGGGCCGTGCCGAGACGCGCCGTGCCATCGAGGCCGCCGAGAAGGCGCTGCCGGCCTGGCGTGCACTGACCGCCAAGGAGCGCGCCAACAAGCTGCGCCGCTGGTTCGAGTTGCTGGTGGAGAATCAGGATGACCTCGGTCGCCTGATGACTCTGGAACAGGGCAAGCCGCTGGCCGAAGCCAAGGGCGAGATCGCCTATGCCGCGTCCTTCATCGAGTGGTTCGCCGAAGAAGCCAAGCGCGTCTACGGCGACGTGATTCCCGGCCATCAGCCGGACAAGCGCCTGATCGTGATCAAGCAGCCGATCGGCGTCACCGCAGCCATCACCCCGTGGAACTTCCCCGCCGCGATGATCACCCGCAAGGCCGGCCCGGCTCTGGCCGCCGGTTGCACCATGGTGATCAAGCCGGCTTCGCAGACGCCGTTCTCCGCCCTGGCCTTGGTCGAGCTGGCCGAGCGTGCCGGCATCCCCAAAGGCGTGCTGAGCGTGGTCACCGGCAGCGCCGGCGAAGTGGGCGGCGAGCTGACCAGCAACCCGATCGTGCGCAAGCTGTCCTTCACCGGCTCGACCGAGATTGGTCGCCAGCTGATGGCCGAATGCGCCCAGGACATCAAAAAGGTGTCGCTGGAGCTGGGTGGCAACGCGCCGTTCATCGTCTTCGACGATGCCGATCTGGACGCCGCCGTCGAAGGCGCACTGATCTCCAAGTACCGCAACAACGGCCAGACCTGCGTCTGCGCCAACCGCATCTACGTCCAGGACGGCGTCTATGATGCCTTCGCCGAAAAGCTCAAGGCGGCAGTGGCCAAGCTGAAAATTGGCAACGGTCTGGAAGACGGCACCACCACCGGCCCGCTGATCGACGAGAAGGCCGTGGCCAAGGTGCAGGAGCACATCGAGGACGCGTTGGCCAAGGGCGCCAAGATCGTTCTGGGCGGCAAGCCCCACGCGCTCGGCGGCACCTTTTTCGAGCCGACCATTCTGGTGGATGTGCCGAAAACCGCGGCCGTGGCCAAGGAAGAAACCTTCGGTCCGCTGGCGCCGCTGTTCCGCTTCAAGGACGAGGCCGAGGTGATTGCCATGGCCAACGATACCGAGTTCGGCCTGGCTTCCTATTTCTATGCCCGCGATCTGGGCCGCGTGTTCCGCGTGGCCGAGGCGCTGGAGTACGGCATGGTGGGTATCAACACCGGCCTGATCTCCAATGAGGTCGCGCCGTTCGGCGGCGTGAAGGCTTCCGGCCTGGGCCGTGAAGGTTCCAAGTACGGGATCGAGGATTACCTCGAGATCAAGTACATGTGCCTGGGCGGCATCTAGTCGCTGCTGCACTCGGCCGGACGTCGTTGGCGCAAACGGGAAAATGCTCATTGGCTACAGCCAACTCCGCTTTTCCCGCTTGCGCCGCCTAGCCCGGCCTTCGCTCGCGACGCGCCTAGCGCTCTGATTTGGAGCGTGGCGAGCCAGAATTTCCCCGCCTCCGGCGGCCCGACGCAGTCGATCATCGTATGCTGCGGCGATCCCCCTCCAGAGGCATTTCCTTGCAACCGAGCCGCCCGATGACGGCCATGAGGACACCATGAGCAAGACCAACGAATCCCTACTGCAACGCCGTGCCGCCGCCGTACCGCGCGGCGTCGGCCAGATCCACCCGATCGTCGCCGAGCGCGCCGAGAACGCCACCGTATGGGACGTCGAAGGCCGTGAGTACATCGACTTCGCCGGCGGTATCGCCGTACTGAACACCGGCCACCTGCATCCGAAGGTGATCGCTGGCGTTCAGGAGCAGCTGAGCAAGCTGACCCATACCTGCTTCCAGGTGCTGGCCTACGAGCCCTATATCGAGCTGTGCGAAGAAATCGCCAAGCGCGTACCGGGCGACTTCGCCAAGAAGACCCTGCTGGTCACCTCCGGCTCCGAAGCTGTCGAGAACGCCGTGAAGATCGCCCGCGCCGCCACCGGCCGCGCCGGCGTGATCGCCTTCACCGGCGCCTACCACGGGCGCACCATGATGACCCTGTCGCTGACCGGCAAGGTCGTACCGTACTCTGCCGGCATGGGCCTGATGCCGGCTGGCGTGTACCGCGCCCAGGCGCCATGCCCGTTGCACGGCGTGAGCGAGGACGAGTCCATCGCCAGCATCGAGCGCATCTTCAAGAATGACGCGCAGCCGCAGGACATTGCCGCCATCATCATCGAGCCGGTGCAGGGCGAGGGTGGTTTCTACGTCAACTCCCCGGCCTTCATGCAGCGTCTGCGTGCCCTGTGCGACCAGCACGGCATCCTTCTGATCGCTGACGAAGTGCAGACCGGCGCTGGTCGTACCGGCACCTTCTTCGCCACCGAGCAGCTGGGCGTGGTGCCGGACCTGACCACCTTCGCCAAGTCCGTCGGCGGCGGCTTCCCGATCTCCGGCGTGTGCGGCAAGGCCGAGATCATGGACAAGATCGCCCCCGGTGGCCTGGGCGGCACCTATGCCGGCAGCCCGATCGCCTGCGCCGCGGCCCTGGCCGTACTCAAGGTGTTCGACGAAGAGAACCTGCTGCAGCGCTCCAACGCCGTCGGCGAGACGCTCAAGGCGGGCCTCAAGACCATCGCCGAGAAGCACAAGGTGATCGGTGACGTACGCGGCCTGGGTTCGATGATCGCCATCGAGCTGTTCGAGGGCGGCGACCACAACAAGCCGGCTGCCGAACTGGTGGGCAAGATCGTCGCCCGTGCGCGCGAGAAGGGCCTGATCCTGCTGTCGTGTGGCACCTACTACAACGTCATCCGCTTCCTGATGCCCGTCACCATTCCGGACGCGCAACTGGAAAAAGGCATCGCCATCGTCGCCGAGTGCTTCGACGAGCTGGCCTGAGCCGGACGCTAAGCACGCCTCGGCGTACCGATAGAAAGACCCGCCCTGTGCGGTAATGCTGTTCAATTAAACGGTGGTTGGGCGCGATCAGTCCCCTCGCCCCTCTGGCGAGAGGGTTAGGGCGGGCCGCGTTCGGCGAGGGGGCGGCAGACTTGCGGCGTTTTCAGCCCTCTCCCCCAGCCCCTCTCCCATAAATGGGAGAGGGGAGTCAAAACGCGTGCAACCTTAAGTGAACAGTATTACGCGCGATGAGCGGCCTTTTGTGTTGTGGGCGGGCGCAGCCTATGCGAAGCGAGAGAAATCCGGCTTTCTACGCTGCATGAATGCCGTCAGCGCCTCAATGGCCTCGGGCGAGCGCAGGCGCTGGCCAAAAAGAGCGCCCTCCTCCTCGATCACCTTGCGCAGCTCCTGGCGCCCCGGCGCACGCATCAGGCGTTTACTGTCGGCAACTGCCGATGGCGCCAGTTCGAGAAAACGTTGCGCCATCTCACGGGCCTTGCTCAAGGTCGCCGCACCATCATCGAGTGCCTGATTGGCGATGCTCCAGGCAGCCGCCTGCTCCCCTGTGAATGACTGACCGAGTAACAGCAGCTCGGCAGCACGCGCGTGCCCCAGCAAACGCGGCAAAATCAGACTGGAGCCGTACTCGGGGCACAGCCCCAGGTTGACGAAAGGCATCTTCAGCTGTGCATCGCGGGCGACATAGACCAGATCGCAATGCAGCAACAAGGTGGTGCCGATGCCCACCGCCGGGCCGGCCACGGCGGCGACCACCGGCTTGCTGAAGTCGAACAGCGCGCGCATGAACTGGAATACTTCACTGTTCAGCCCGTTCGGTGGCGCCTGGATGAAGTCGGCGACATCGTTGCCGCTGGTGAAGCAGTCGTCGCCACCGGTCAGCAGCACCACGCGCACACTCGTATCGCGCTCGGCCTCGTCCAGCACCTCGGCCATGCCGGCGTACATGGCACGGGTCAGTGCATTCTTCTTGTCTGGGCGATGCATGCGCAGGATCAACAGACCGCCGTCGCGTTGGATATGCAGGTGTTCGCTCATGCCTGGGCTCCAATGGCGCGTCGCATGCACCGCCATCGAGCCTGAACGGCACAGCCTACGCGCGGGTGAGAAAGACGTCGGCGAGCATCTGACTGCGCGGCAAACCGGCCATGTAGAGGCGCCGCGCGAAGCTGTCGACCGCCTTCGGATGGCCGCAGAGTAAGGCGAGGGTCTGCCGTGAAACAAGGCGCAGTTCGGCCAAAGCAGCCGGCAACTGCGCCGCCGTCACCAGCTCCACCTGCAAGTTGGCATGCTGCCCCGCCAGCGCCTGAAGCTCGCTGGCCAAATAATGCTCCGCCGAGTCATGCGCCACGTGCAGCAGGCGAATGGCACCCCGATGCTCCTGACGCAATGCCTCACGCAACACCCCGTACAGCGGCGCCAGCCCGGTACCAGCGGCCAGCAGCCAGAGCGGGCGCGCCTGCCAGTCAGGGTCGTAATGCAACGCGCCGCCACGCAGCTCACCGAGACGCAGCCCATCGCCGATCTGCAGGCGCCGCGCTGCATCACAGAAGGCCCCCGGCTTGCGGCAATCGATATGAAATTCCAGCCAGTCGTCTTCGCCCGGCACGCTGGCCAGCGAATAAGGCCGGGCGACGCCCTCTTCGCTCCACAGCAACAAATGCTGGCCGGGGCGATAGCGCAGCGGCCGCGCCGGCTGCAAGCGCAGGCGCAGGCGCAAGACCTGTGGGCTGGGCCAGTCAAGAGCAACCACTTGCGCGGCCAGGCCATCGCGCTGTGGGTCGAACGGCTCGATTTGCAGGTCGCCGACGATCTGGCACTGGCAGGCCAGGCGCCAGCCCTCGGCACGCTTGTCGGCCGCCAGCGCCTCGGGCTGAAGGTCCAGCGGCTCGCCGTCCACGCAACGTATCAGGCAGGCGTGACAACTGCCGGCACGACAGCTATAGGGCACGGTCACAGCGCCCGCGAGCAGTGCATCGAGCAAGTTGGTTTGCTGAGCGACCTGCAACAGCTGGCCACCGACACGCAGTTCAGGCACCCGCACGCTCCCAGCTGGCATCGCAACGATTGCGACCGCCGCGCTTGGCCTGGTAAAGCGCCTGGTCGGCGCGCTGCAGAGCTTCGTCGAGGTCATCGCCAGCGACCAGCAGCGTCATGCCGGCGGAAAGACTGAGATCATCGATCTTCACACCCACCGGCTCGGCTTTGGCGAACGCCTCGCGCAGCCGCTCGCAGCAGGCGGTGAACTGATCGGCATCGGTATTGGGCAGAAGCAGCACGAACTCCTCGCCGCCATAGCGGGCAATGATGTCGCCGTCACGCAGACAGGCTCGGGCCACCGCGGCGAAGGTTTGCAACACCCGGTCGCCGGCGGCATGGCCGTGAGCATCGTTGATTCGCTTGAAATGGTCCAGGTCGATCAGCGCCAGGCCGTGCTGACGCCCATGGCCGAGGTGCTCCAGCTCACGACTGGCCAGGCGCAGGAAGTGCCGGCGATTGAAAAGCCCGGTCAGCTCGTCGGTAGCGACCAGTTCTTCAAGCTGACGCATCATCCCGCGCAGGGTGTCCTGATGCGCCTGCAACGCGAACCGGCGCTGGCGCATGCGTTTGCGCATGGCCTGCACGTAGCTGGAAAACAGGCACAGCCAGACCAGCAGGATGAACAGTACCCACACCTGCAGCCAGGCCATGCTCGGGTCCACCAACTGCATGCGATAGGCCTCCACCAGCACCATCGCGGTGAAACCGAAAAAGGCGAAGGCGGCGCATCGCGCGAACACCCGGGGCGGCAATTGGAACACGCCGAACAGCAGGATCAGCACGTAGAAGACCATCATCACGCCGCGTGCGCTGTCGAACAGCCCCAGCACCGGTGGCTGCCAGGCCAGCGCGACCAGCACCTGAGCCTGGGTCAGGCTGGGGTCCTCGTAACGCAGGTTGCGCCCGGAAAGAAACAGCCAGAGAAATACCAGCTGACTGCCGAACACTCCAAGGCTCAGCCAGACGGCCGTGCTGATGGAGCCGAGAAACAGGCCATTGAAGACGGCGAACCAGCAGACGAGCGCCATCATCGCGTAGGTAGCGAAAGCCATGGCGAAGCGTTTGAGCAAAAGGCTTTGCAGGCTACGCTGCGCGCCCCGACGAGTGGTTGAGCTCATGGGCTCCGTCCCATACCGGCATCTGGCCGTTACTCTACCCCTGTGATCACAGATTGCCTAGCGAGCCGATGAGCGCGCACATGGCTAGCATCATCGACCTCAGGCGACTGTGCCCTATCCGACCGGCGCGGTATACTGCCGCGCCTTTTTTGTTGCTGCCCTGCATGGCGGCCACCTAAGCAGACCGTCGGGGCGACGTGAAAACCGCTCCCGACAGTTTTTCGCCGTTGCGCCGGCTCGTTGTCCGGCGCTTCCTTGTAGATGTTCCCTGATAGAGGAGCGCCCCAATGACCGTGATCAAGCAGGACGACCTGATTCAGAGCGTTGCCGACGCACTGCAGTTCATCTCTTATTACCACCCCGTCGACTTCATCCAGGCCATGCACGAGGCCTACCTGAAGGAAGAATCGCCGGCCGCCAAGGACTCCATGGCGCAGATCCTGATCAACTCGCGCATGTGTGCCACCGGCCACCGCCCGATCTGCCAGGACACCGGCATCGTCACCGTATTCGTCAAGGTCGGCATGGACGTGCGCTGGGACGGCGCCACCATGAGCGTCGACGACATGATCAACGAGGGCGTACGCCGCGCCTACAACCTGCCGGAAAACGTCCTGCGCGCCTCGATCCTGGCCGACCCGGCCGGTGCCCGCAAGAACACCAAGGACAACACCCCGGCGGTGATTCACTACTCGCTGGTGCCCGGTGACAAGGTGGAAGTGGACGTCGCGGCCAAGGGCGGCGGCTCCGAGAACAAGTCGAAGATGGCCATGCTCAACCCGTCCGACTCGATCGTCGACTGGGTCCTGAAGACCGTGCCTACCATGGGCGCCGGCTGGTGCCCGCCAGGCATGCTAGGCATCGGCATCGGCGGCACCGCCGAGAAGGCTGCGGTGATGGCCAAGGAAGTGCTGATGGAGCACATCGACATCCACGAACTGCAGGCCCGCGGCCCGCAGAACCGCATCGAGGAGCTGCGTCTGGAGCTGTTCGAGAAGGTCAACCAGCTGGGCATCGGCGCCCAGGGTCTGGGCGGCCTGACCACCGTGCTCGACGTGAAGATCATGGATTACCCGACCCATGCCGCGTCCTTGCCGGTGTGCATGATCCCCAACTGCGCAGCCACCCGCCACGCCCACTTCGTGCTCGACGGCTCCGGCCCGGCCGAGCTGGAAGCGCCGGATCTGGACGCCTACCCGGAAATCGTCTGGGAAGCCGGCCCGAGCGCGCGCCGCGTCAACCTCGACACCCTGACCCCGGAAGAAGTGCAGAGCTGGAAGCCGGGCGAGACCGTGCTGCTCAACGGCAAGATGCTTACTGGCCGCGACGCCGCGCACAAGCGCATGGTCGACATGCTGAACAAGGGCGAGCAACTGCCGGTGGACCTCAAAGGCCGCTTCATCTACTACGTCGGCCCGGTCGATCCGGTCGGTGATGAAGTGGTTGGCCCGGCTGGCCCGACCACGGCCACGCGGATGGACAAGTTCACCCGTCAGATCCTCGAGCAGACCGGCCTGCTGGGCATGATCGGCAAGTCCGAGCGTGGCCCGATCGCGATCGACGCGATCAAGGACAACAAGGCCGTGTACCTGATGGCCGTCGGCGGCGCCGCCTACCTGGTGGCCCAGGCGATCAAGAAGTCCAAGGTGCTGGCGTTCGAAGAGCTCGGTATGGAAGCCATCTACGAGTTCGAAGTCAAAGACATGCCGGTGACCGTTGCGGTCGACACCAACGGCGAGTCCGTACACATCACCGGCCCGGCGATCTGGAACAAGAAGATCGCCGAAAGCCTGGCGGTGGAAGTGAAGTAAGCAGCTGCAAGCGACCAGCTTCTAGCTGCAAGGAGAAGCCCGGCCAAGTGCCGGGCTTCTGCGTTTTCAGGCGCCCTGCAACAGCTGCCGACCCCGCGCCAGGTAGCTGTCCATTTCAGCCTGCGGCACCATGCTGCCGCCCGTTGCCCAGACCAGATGCGTCGCCTGCGCCATGCGCTGCGGTGTCAGACCCATGCGCTGGCGGTAGCCCTGCTGCTCGCCGAGCACGTGCAACACACCCGGCATACCGGCCAGGGCCGAAGGCTCCAGACGCTGGCCCTCGGTCTGCTCCAGCAACGCCAGGTAGCGGAACAGTTGCTCGTCGCCGACCGTGTAGTAACCATCGATCAGACGTTGCATGGCGCGGCCGACGAAACCCGATGGTCGCCCCACCGCCAGGCCATCAGCCGCGGTGCGGTTGTCGATACCGAAATCCTGCACCGCCAGCTCTTCATGCCGGCCGGTATGCACGCCGAGCAGCATGCACGGCGAATGCGTCGGCTCGGCGAACAGACAGTGCACTGCATCGCCGAACGCCAGCTTAAGACCGAAGGCCACGCCTCCCGGCCCACCACCGACGCCACAGGGCAGATGGACGAACAGCGGATGCTCGGCATCGACCACGACACCGGTAGCAGCCAGTTGCTGCTTGAGACGTTCGCCGGCCACCGCATAGCCGAGAAACAGGTGCCTGGAATTCTCGTCATCGACGAAGTGGCAGCGCGGGTCGGCCTCGGCCTGCTGCCGCCCCTGCTCCACGGCGACGCTGTAATCGCTGGCGTACTCGACCACCGTCACGCCATGGGCGCGCAGCTTGTCCTTCTTCCACTGGCGGGCATCGGCGGACATATGCACGGTGGCCTGGAAGCCCAGGCGCGCACTGATGATGCCGATGGACAACCCGAGGTTGCCGGTGGAGCCGACGGCGACCTGATAGCCGCCGAAGAAGGCGCGCATCGCATCGCTGTCGAGGCAGGCGTAATCGTCGTCGAGGTCGAGCAGCCCGGCCGCCAGCGCCAAGTCCTCGGCATGCTTGAGCACCTCGTAGATGCCGCCACGGGCCTTGATCGAACCGGAGATGGGCAGATGGCTGTCGCGTTTGAGCCACAACGCGCCGATTTCCTCTTCGGCCTCTTCACGCAGCAGCGCCTGCATTTTCGGCAGGTGAACTACGTCCGACTCGATAATGCCGGCGCTGGCGGCCGTCTGCGGGAAAACCCGGGCCAGGTAGGGCGCGAAGCGCTCGAGGCGCGCGCGGGCATCAGCTACATCCGCAGCGCTCAAACCGACATCGCCCAGCGCCTCGGCAACGGGCGCCACGGCCGGATTGAACCAACTGGTTTCGCGCAGGGCGATCAGCTCGTCGAGCAGCGGAAACTGCGCGCGCCATTGCGCGAGCGACTGGCCAAGGATCATGCGGCATTCCTCATAGCGGGCAGTGAACAGTGCGCATTAGACGACGCCCGGGCTGATCTGGCAAAGGCCGCAGCAGCGGCCAGCCAAGCGGAACGATAACGGCCTGGTGATGGCCTAAGCTGAAAATCGACCAGGAGTCGCCATGACCTTTTCCATCATCGCCCGTTGCCCGCGCAGCGGTCAGTTCGGCGTCGCTGCAGCCACCGCCATGCCCGCCGTCGGCAAACTGCTCAGCCACGCCGCAGCCGGTGCCGGCGCGGTGGCGACTCAGGCGCAGGTCAACCCCTATCTGGGCCTGGACGGCCTGGCCCTGCTGCGCCAGGGGTTTTCGGCACAGCAAGCGCTGCAGCGACTCAAAGGAACCGATCCCTGCATGGAACTGCGCCAGTGCGCGTTGATCGACGCCCAGGGCGACAGCGCCTGCTGGACCGGCGAAAAGTGCATTCCCTGGGCTGGCTCGCTGAGCGGCGAGCAGTTCTCCGTACAGGGCAACCGCCTGGTCGGCCCGCAGGTACTCGACGCCGTCGCCGAAGCTTTTCACCAAGCCGAGGAACGTCCGCTGATCGAGCGCCTGATCGAGGCGCTGGCGGCCGGTGACCGTTGCGGTGGCGACCGGCACGGCGAATCCTCGGCAGTGATCTACGTGGTCGATCAGGAGGAGTATCCGCTGTGGGACATCCGCGTCGACCATCACCTTGATCCGGTGGCCGAGCTGCGCCGCCTGCATGACGTGTTCGCCCGTGAAGTGCTGCCGGAGATTCTCGCCATGCCGACCCGTGACAACCCGGCCGGCAAGGCGGCGGAAGACTCGGTCTAGGCGCCCGCCCGCTTGGCAGGAGCGCCAAAACGCTCCAGCTGCATCTCGCGCAAACGGCTCAGCGTGCGACGAAAGGCAAAGTCGAGGTAGCCCTGGGTGTACAGCTCAGCCAGCACCACCTCGGCTTCGATATACAGCGGCACGCGGCGGTCGTAGCACTCGTCGACCAGGGCGATGAAGCGGCGTACCGAATCGTCGTTGCGCGACAGCGCGGGCAGCTGTCGATCCCCGGCGTCGACGCGCTCGGCAGCGTCCTCGGTACCACGGGCGATGCGTCCCTCGCGTTGCTCGCCGCCCAGGCGCGGCACTTCGCCGAGCAGAATGACCGGGAAGCGCTCGCATAGCTCGATAAAATCGGGTGCCGCCAGCGGCTGTTCACACAGATCGGTGAAGCGACACCACAGCGCCGTCGGGCTATGGCCGAGAGCCAAGACACGGCGGTGAGCCAACTCGACCGGCTCGCCGCTGATGGTTTGCCCCTCACTCAGACGAGTGAACAGCTCACCCAACGCCTGCGGCTGCTGCACCCAGTAGCGTTGCACCTCGGCACCGGGATGCAGGCGATGATCCTGCTCGCCGTCCACGGCCACCACCTGCATATGCGCCTCGAGCGCGGCGATTGCCGGCAGGAAGCGCTCGCGGTTGTAGCCCTCGGCGTAGAGCTGATCCGGCGGCTGGTTGGAGGTCGCCACCAGCACCACGTCCTGCTCCACAACCAGACTGAGCAGGCGGCCGAGCAACATGGCGTCACCGATGTCGCTGACGAACAGCTCGTCGAAGCACAGCACGCGCACTTCGCGCCCCAACTCTTCGGCCAGCAGGCGCAGCGGATCGGCATTGCCGGTGAGTTGGAACTGCCGACGGTGCACCCACTGCATGAAATGATGAAAATGCTGCCGCCGCGCCGGTACGCGCAGGCTGTTGTAGAAGCTGTCCATCAGCCAGGTCTTGCCGCGCCCCACCGGCCCCCAGAGGTATACGCCGAGCGGGCGTTCACCACGATGCACAGCCTCATGGCAGTGCTGTAGCGCCTCAACCGCTCGACGCTGTGCGGCATCGGCGATGAAACCGCCCGCCAGCGCCCGTTCGTAGGCGGCCAGCGGCGAATCCGGTGTCTGCGGGGCGTTCACCGCAGCACCAGCCGGCCGCCTTCGAACTGCCGCGGCCAGTCGCGCCGGGTGAAAACCTGACCCTGCTCGCGCACGCGGCGCACCTCGGCCAGATCCAGCTCGGCGATCAGCCAGTGGCTGCGCGTGGGGCACAGTTCCTCGCTCTCTGCGATCACCCCATTGGCCGGCATGCCGTAGTCCGACGGCACGTACAGCGCGGCGCGGCCGACGTTCTCGTCCAGCGCCGGCGACCAGGGCGCCAGGCCAACCGTAGGCGACTGCAACACGGCGATCTGGTTTTCCAGGGCACGGGCCAGGGAACCGATGCGTACGCGATAAAAGCCTGCCTCGGTATCGGTGCAGCTGGGCGCCAGGATCAGGTCGACCCCGGCCTCGGCCAGGGTGCGCGCCAGCAGCGGGAATTCGTTGTCGTAGCAGATCAGGATGCCCAGCTTGCCCAGCGGCGTGTCGAACACCTTGAGGCCGCTGCCTGCCGCGATCTGCCACTGTTCCAGCTCGAAGCGGGTCATCATCAGCTTGTCCTGGCTACCCAGGCAGCCGTCCGGGCCGAACAGCCAGGCACGGTTGCGGTAGACGCCGTCGTCATCCAGCACCGCCACCGAACCGGGTTGCAGATGGACCTTAAGCCGGCGCGCCAGGCTCTCGCACAATTGCAGCCAGCGCGGCAGCAGCGCCTGGATGCCGGCGATGGAGCCGTGCAGGTCGCTGCGCTCAGCTTCCGGTAACTGCCCGGTCAGCACCAGGCCGGCGTATTCCGGCAGCAAGAGCAGCTCGGCGCCCCGCCCGGCCGCGTCCTCGCATAGCGTGGTCAGGTGTTCGGCGTAGGCGTCCCAACTCGTCAGCAGGTCGATGTGATATTGGCAGGCGGCAACCTTGATCATGAAGTGAGTTCCTTCAACCAGAACGACATGGGCTTGGCCGATTCCTCGGCTTCATCCAGGTCGCGCCAGTGGTATTGAGTGTGCAATTCGGGATGATGGCGATACCCGCGACGCGCCCAGAAGGCGTCCAGCGGCTGATAGTCCGAGGGCCGGCGCGGGTGATCGGCCGGGCGCTGCACGGCGCAGAAGGTGCACCAGTCGAAGCGGCTCAATTTACGCGCATGTGCTTCGCGCTCGGCGAAGAAGCGTACGCCCAGGCCACGCCCGCGCCAGCCCGGCAATACCACCGACTCGGCGCAGTAGAAGATGCGCGCGGGATCCCAGCCTGCCGAGAGGAAAGGCTGCTGGAACTCCGGCGTTTCATCAGCCAGTGGCAGCGCCGTGGATGCGCCGACCACCCGGCCCTCGTCACGCACCAGCACGCACAGGCTGTCGGCGCTGCGCACATAAGTGTCGAGGTACTCGGCCTCATAATCGAGGCTGCCGTCGTAGAGGTAGGGGAATTCGCGGAAGACGGTGATCCGCAAATGCGCCAGGTCTTCGATATGGGGCGCTATCTGCGGCCCCTGGAGCAATTCGATGTCCATCTGCAGTCGTTCGCCAGCAGCAAGGTGACGCCGGCGGCTATGCCAGCAAGAAAGCGCGAACTTATCATGCGTGCCAACCCACCACTAACCACGCTACGAAAGGAACTTAGCCATGACCGCCACCGAACTGGTTCAGGCCTACTACGCCGCCTTCAACGCCGGCGACATGCCCGCCTTCCTCGACCTGCTGGCCGAGGACGTGGTGCACGACATCAACCAGGGCGAGCGCCAAGTTGGCAAGGCCACCTTCGCTGCCTTCATGGACAAGATGAACCGCTGCTACCGCGAGCGCCTGGCCGACATCGTGGTCATGCAGAACGCCGAAGGCACCCGCGCCGCCGCCGAATTCGTGGTGCACGGCGAGTACCTGGCCGACGACGAAGGCCTGCCCCCGGCCAACGGCCAGACCTACGTGTTGCCGGCCGGCGCTTTCTTCGAAATCAGGAATGGCAAGGTCGCGCGCATCAGCAATTACTACAACCTCAATGATTGGGTTGCGCAGGTCGGCTGACTACAACGAGGCCCGGCGGGCCAAGGTATAGGCATAGCCAATTACCGAAATAGAGACAATCCGTTTTATCAATCGAAGCGCTTCTCCGATCATGCACGCCTGTTCACCAGCCCTACAGGAGTAACCTCGAATGAGCCTGATCAAGCGCTTCTTCCAGCCAGCCCAATCGGTCCAGCAGGCAGCAACGCCTAGCGCACAGGAGCACCCGAATTTCTGGATGTACCAGTGATTCAACCGGCCGCGCCGATCACCCGCAGCGGCACCTGACGCCCGGCCTTCTGCGCCAGGTAACGGGTGCAGCTGACGCGCAGGAACGAGGCGAAGTTGACCACTTCGCCGCGAAAGTCCATGACCTCCTCGTACAGTTTGGCGATCAGCTGGTTGGTAGTCATGCCGTCGACTTCGGCGATCTCACGCAGGATGTCCCAGAACTGGTTCTCCAAGCGCAGGGTGGTCACCACGCCGCGGATGCGCAACGAACGCGAGCGCGACTCATAGAGAATGGGATCGGCCTTTACATAGAGCTCGCACATCCGCTTTATCTCCTCACTAGCCTCGTAGCCCGGATGCAATCCGGGGACTGCCGACAAGGCTGCGACCCAGGATTGCATCCGGGCTACTTTGGTTAACAGTCCATTGAAAAACATAGGTGAGGCAGCCAGTGCAATACCGATTGCGGCCCCGCAAAAACAGGCGAAAAAAGCACTGGGCCCGCACTCGGGTTTACGAGCTGTAAATGAGCATTTTGATCGGACTCGCGCACGAGCCTGTTTTTAACGCTGCAATGGCAACGCAGGTAGTTTTTCAACGGCCTGTTAAAGGCGAATCTCTGTGCCCAGCACCTTGAGAAACGCCGCCAGCCAGGCCGGGTGCGCTGGCCAGGCCGGCGCAGTGACCAGCTTGCCCTGCACATGCGCCTGATCCACCGCAATGTCCACGTACTTGCCACCGGCCAATGTCACTTCCGGCGCACAGGCAGGATAGGCGCTGCATTCGCGCCCTTCCAGCACACCGGCCGCCGCCAACAGCTGGGCACCGTGGCAGACGGCAGCGATGGGTTTGTCAGCCGTGGCGAACGCCTTCACCAATGCCACGACCTCACCATTGAGGCGCAGATATTCCGGCGCGCGGCCACCGGGAATGACCAGGGCGTCGTAATCCTCTGCGCGCACCTTGGCGAAATCGAAGTTCAGCGCGAAATTGTGCCCCGGCTTCTCGCTGTAGGTCTGGTCGCCCTCGAAATCGTGGATGGCGGTGCGCACCGTCTGCCCGGTGACCTTATCCGGACAGACCGCGTGCACGGTATGGCCGATCATCTGCAGCGCCTGGAACGGCACCATGGTTTCGTAATCCTCGGCGTAGTCGCCGACCAGCATGAGAATCTTCTTGGCAGCCATGATCGTCTCCTGAAGGTAGGTGGAACGAACGCCATTATTCGCTCCTGCTTCTTCCGACAGGTAACAGCCGGGTACTACTGCACTGCACGCCGTCGCTTCGGCGACCAGCCTGAACGACGGAAGGCCTGGTAAGAATTGCAGCAGCCGGATGAAAGGCCGCAACCAGAGCCATAGGCCAGTCGCGTTCAACCACTCCCGTTCGAGGGCGCGGCCAGGCTCAGAAAAACTGCTGCAATGAAAAAGGCCGACATCGCTGTCGGCCTTCTTCACCCCGCTTATCGCTCAGAGCGCATATTTTTGCAGGTTCGCCATCATTTCCTTGAGCGCCTCGACGTTATCCGCAGGGTGCGCAGCGCCTTCGAAATCGCAGATGCGCTGCCACTGGGCCGCGATGTCCTCGGGGCTGAAACCAGCCTGGGGATCGAAGCCGGCGCCCAGGCTGCGCTCCCAACGCACCTTGCCGACCCAGCCGCCGCCAACCTCGAACAGGCCGCCGGTGTCCTGGCAGGTCGCACTGCCGAGATAAACCACCAGCGGGCTGACCAGCTCAGGCTTGAGCTGCTCGAACACCTGCGGCGGGATCAGGCCCTCGGTCATGCGCGTGGCGCCAGTTGGTGCGATGGCGTTGACCAGGATGTTGTTCTTGCGGCCCTCGATGGCCAGGGTGCGAGTCAGGCCGTAAACGCCGAGCTTGGCCATGCCGTAGTTGCTCTGGCCAAAATTGCCGTAAATTCCGGAGGTGGACGAGGTGAAGATCACGCGGCCGAAGTTCTGTTCGCGCAAATAGGGCCAGGCGGCGTGGGTGGTCTTGTAGGCGCCTTCGACATGAACCTTGTAGACAAGGTCCCAGTCGGCGTCTTCCATCTTGTGAAAGCTCTTGTCGCGCAGGATGCCGGCATTGTTGACCAGCACATCGATACGACCGAAATGATCAAGCGCGGTCTGTACGATCTTGTCGCCATCGGTGACCGAATCGTGGTTGGCCACAGCAGTGCCGCCGAAGGCGCGAATCTCTTCAACTACTTTGTCGGCAGCGGAGGCATTGGCGCCTTCACCGTGCGTGCTACCACCCAGATCATTGACCACCACCTTGGCGCCATGGCGGGCGAACAATAGTGCATGGGCTCGGCCCAGGCCACCGCCAGCACCAGTGACTATGACCACTTGATCTTCGAAACGGATGGCATCGCTCATCGACAGCTTCCTCGGGCAGGTTGTGAATGCCCCGAGTGTCAGGCAGCCCCGCGTGCTTCACAAGGCGCGCGGGGCCCCTGAATGACGGCCGATAATGCGACCTTATACGCGTTAGCTACCGGAGCCAGAGCCCGAGCCACCGCCGGTCCCGGAACCACCCGTGCCAGTGCCGGAACCACCGGTCCCAGTGCCGCCAGTGCCGGTACCATTACCCGAGCCGCCACCGCTACCGCCGGGGTTGCCATCGGTGTTGGGACCCTGAACCGGAGGGATGCCTTCGCCATCATCCGCCGGGTTCATCGGGTTGGTGTCCCCAGGAGTCATGGGCGTGGTCGGCCCCGGAGTATCCGGAGTATCGGCCTCGCCGGCCGCGAAGGCAGGCAGTGTCATTGTGCCCAGAATCCCGCTCAACAGCAGTGCAGATAACTTCTTGTTCATGAGTAACCTCGACTTTTCTGTGAGTGACACAGTTACTGAGTCACTCACCGTTGCGTAGGTTCGACAAAAATTATCGCAGCTGCAGCCCGGCCCATTTCACGCCAGACGAATCAGGCTCAGGTGGTTGTACAAATGCAGTACGTGCGCTTGGGCATATTCGCCGTGCTCCAGCGCGCCATAGGCGAAGTGAGGCTGCAGCGCGCCCTGATGCGCGGCGAAACGCGCAAAGGCCGCCTGCAGCCGCTGCAGAGCCAGTGCCTGGCTGGCCGGCTCGCTCAGATCGGCAGCGCCGGGAATGGCCTCGTCCAGGGGATGGCGCATGGCGCCGCGGGCGCTGAACACGGCGAAAGCGGCAGGTCCCAGACTGTGGCGAAACCAGGCCGGCTTCAATTCGGGATAGCCGTCGATGGAGTAATCGATGCTCTGCGCACAATGATTGAACACCTCGCTCGGGCTCCAGCCGCTGACGCTATGCAGTGCCCTGCCCTGCAGATCCGCCAGTACCCGACGCGCCCCATCCAGGCTGACAGCGGCAGGCCGCGGGCCAGTTGGTAATGCCCAGTAACCGGCGCCGAGCACGGCAGCTCCGCTTACTGCTGCGCCTTTGAGCAGGGTACGTCTACGCATGCAAGCTCCTTGCGTGGCGAAACTCAAGATAATGTTCGAGCACCGCAGCCGGGGCTTCGATTTGCGGATAGTGGCCGATGCCATCGAGCAGCACGGTATCGGCGTCTGCGATCAGCTCGCGGTAGCGCGCCACCATGTGCGCGCCTGAAATCGGGTCGAAGGCGCCATCGATCACCCGCATCGGCACTGCAGTGGCCTGCATCGCCGTGACCCAGCGCTGCCGCTGCAGACGCCGTTCGGGCATGTAGCGAATCAGGCGATGCATGACGGCCGGGCCGTTGTTGTGCTTCACCAGTTGCCACAGCGCATCCAGCTCGACGTCGCTGGCCTGGGTCTGCGGACCGAAGATGCGGGCGAAACTCTGCGCCAGCTTGCGCCGCGAGAACACTCTGCCGAGCAACGGCCCAAGCGGCCCGAGCAGCAATTTCTGCACACGCACCGGATGATGCGTTTCGGGGAACAGACCGCCATTGAGGAACACGCAACTGGCCAGTTGCAGGTGTCCGTCCTGATCCCGGGCGATCAGTTCCTGGGCCACGCTGTCGCCATAATCGTGGGCCAGCACGTGCACCGGTCGCCGTTCACCGATATGGGCCAGCAGCGCCTGCTGCAGGTCGGCCTGCTCCAACAGACTGTAGGGATGACCGCGCGGCTTGGCCGAATAGCCGAAGCCGAGCATGTCGCAGGCGATCAGCCGATAACGCGCAGCCAGCGGCGCCCACAGGCGGTGCCAGTCCCAGCTGGCGCTGGGAAAGCCATGAATCAGCAGCAGCGGCTCGGCTTCGGCGTCACCGGCAAGCCAGTAACGGATGGCGTGGCCGCGAAAGTCCAGCGTCTGGCCCTGTGCGCGCCACTGCTCCAGGGCGATGCCCGGCAGCTCGCTCACTGGTCGTAACCCGGCATCTGCTGGTCCAGCTTGCGCAGCAGCGCCGGCCAGGGCAGCGAACCGCCCATGCCCTGCGGCGTTTTCATCACGCCGGCGATCATCGTCCGCGCACCATCGAGAATCTGCTGCGGAATATGGATCAGCTCGGCGCCGCCGCTCTGTGCCATGACCTGGATCTCGCAGGCCCTCTGCAGGATGAACATGCCGAGGAAGGCATCGGCGATACCGCCAAAAGCGGTGAGCAGGCCGTGGTTGGGCAGGATCATGAAGTTCTTGTCGCCCAGGTCGGCCTGCAGCCGCGCCTTCTCGTCATGGTTCAGCGCCACCCCCTCGTAGCCGTGATAGGCCAGGCTGGCGAGGACGAACAGCGACTGCTGCGACAACGGCAGCAGGCCCTGCTTCTGCGCCGACACGGCGATGCCCGCCGGGGTGTGGATGTGCAGCACGCAGCCCACGTCGTGGCGCACCTCGTGCACCGCGCTATGGATGGTGTAACCGGCAGGATTGATGTCGAACGGGCTGTCCATCAGCTTGCTGCCCGCCAGATCGACCTTGACCAGGCTGGATGCGGTGATCTCGTGGAACATCAGGCCATAGGGATTGATGAGGAAATCCTCGGTCCCCGGTACCTTGGCGGAAATATGGGTGAAGATCAGGTCATCCCAGCCATAGAGCGCGATCAGCCTGTAGCAGGCGGCGAGATCGACGCGCGTGCGCCATTCGGCTTCGGAGACCTGATTTTTCACGGCAGGGAGTTTCAGCGGAGCATTCACGGCGGCACCTCGATGTTCTTGTTGATCGGTGGTGTCCGCAGTCTAGCCATGCGTCTGCATGGCGGTAGTTGCCGTGGCAGCCATGTTGATGGCTTTGCGGGTCAAAGCGCCCATGTACCCTGGGGCGATAAGGGCTTATTCGCTGCCCTTATCGATCAATCAAGCCTGCCCTGCTGCGGCCAGCAATGACGCGTGCGCCGGCAGATCAGGCCTTCAGGACCGCCGCGAAAGCTTGCAGCCAGGGCTCGGCGTCGGTTTCCGGGGTGACGGTTTCGCTGGAGTCCAGACGCAGCATTTCGACCACTTCGCGCAGGCCCAACTCGGCATAGAGTTCGCGGATCAGTTCACCACCGCCGCAGAACGAGTCGTAGCTGGAGTCGCCCAGCGCCAACACCGCCCCCGGCTTGCCAGCCCAGGCCGGGAGGCGGTCGCGGATCTCGCTGTACAACGGCAGCAGATTGTCCGGCAGCTCGCCCATGCCGGTAGTGGAAGTGACGGTAAGAAAGGCGTCCGGGGCGAAGGCCAGCAGCTCATCGAGGCTCATGTCCGCTTTGTACCAGGCTTCCAGCCCGGCGGTCTTGAGTTGACGTTCGGCGTGGCGTGCGACTTCCTCGGCCGTACCGTAGACCGAACCCGAGACGATGGCGACTTTCATGAAAACTCCAGAAACAGGAAAAACGCCGCACATTATGCAGCAAGTGGAAAGCCCGACCCGATGTTTTAGAATGCAGCGCATATCCATCGCGGAATCGGACCCATGATCAATGCCAAGCTGCTGCAACTGGTAGTCGACGCCTCCAACGATGGGATCGTGGTGGCCGAGCAAGAGGGCGAGGACAATATTCTGATCTACGCCAACGCGGCGTTCGAACGCCTCACCGGCTACTCCTGTGACGATATTCTTTATCAGGATTGCCGCTTCCTGCAGTCCGGAGATCGCGCCCAGATCGGCTTGCAGGCCATTCGCGATGCAGTCAAGGCGAGCAAACCCTGCCGCCAGATCATTCGCAACTACCGCAGGGATGGCAGCGCCTTCTGGAACGAGCTGTCGATCACGCCGGTACTCAACGAAAGCGATCAACTGACCTATTACATCGGCATTCAGAAAGACGTTACCGAACAGGTCGAAGCCAGGCAGCGCGTGCGCGAACTCGAGACCGAAGTGGCCAGGCTGAAGGCTGAATTGACGCTTCTGAAAAGCTGACGAACGGGCAAAACTATCGTCCATAACGGCAGTCAAAGAGGTTTACCCTCCTTGCAGTATCAATTCCATGCAAAGCGACCCGCTGCTGACCCAGGACGAGCTGGACTTCATCCAGCAGACTCTCTCCACGCCTCCGCATGCGCGACGCCCGAGCGTAGCGCCGCAACTGGCGCTGGGCGAGCGACTCAGTGAATTGCTGAGCCGGCTGGGCGATGAAGAGCACCTGAGCCTGGATACTCACAGCGACAATCAACACCTCAGCTTCCCGCTACGCCTCATTCAGGATGAACAGAGCCATTCACGCCTGGAGCTGGGTGCGCCTTTGATCTTCGAGCAGGGGGTGAGCGAGCGGCCTTGGCGTCTGGTCCTGCCCACAGCGCTAGCGTTACTGGACAGCAGAGAGCGGCCCAGCGGCCTGCAAGCGCTGGAGCTGTCCAATAGCGGAATGTTGGTGGAATACCGCAAGGCTGGCACACCGGCCAAGGATCAGCTGCTGCAATTGCTGTTGCCTCAGGAGCAGCGTGTTCAACTGCGCGCCCGACTGGTCAGACGTGTCAGCAAAACGCGCTACGCCTACAGCCTGCAGACGCTGCATGCCGAAGACGAGCAGACCTTGCGCCAATACCTGTTCGATCGGCACAGTGAGCAGCAACTGCACACTGTAACCGTCGACTGAAATCCCGATGGTGCAGGCCGTCTCAGGTATCCAGACGGCCCGCGAGGTACTGCTGCAAACGACGCTGCATCAGGCGGCCCTCGTTACCCAGGCAGGCGATGGGCGAGCCAGCGAGGCTCTCCTCGGCCAGATCGGCACTGTCACCGGCAAGCGCCACCGGACACTCCAGGCTGAGCGCCAGGCGTACAAGCTGCCGCGGCAATTCCTCACCTGGCGGTTGATTACTGAAGAACACCAACGCCTGCGGGCGCATGCGCTCGCAAACCAGAGTCAGATCGGTCATCGGCACACCTGGCCCCATCACCGTGACCTCGATGTCCTGACTGCCGAGGAGCAAGGCCGCGACCAGTAATTCGAGTTCACGGCAGTGGCTGGGTAGCGCCACCAGCAGCACCCGTTCGCGGGACTCGCCTCGGCTTAATTGCAGGCGTTGCCAGCAACGCCCACGCAGGAAACCATCGAGCAGCAACCACTCGGCGCGCTGGCCTACCTCGTCCTGACGCAGCAGCAACTCCTGCCAGATCGGCATGAGAATGTCCTGAAAGACCACCGGCAGCGGGTAACAGGAAAAGATCTGCCCATACAGACGCTCGAGGCGGGCCTCGTCGAAGTTCTGCAGCGCGCTGCGCAGCTGATCCTGCCACTGACTCCAGTCGTCACTGCTGACATCGTCGTAAGCCGGAGCGGCAACACTGCGACTGCTGGCGCGCTTGGCCAGAATCGAGCCGACCTTGCTGACCGCAACCCCGCGCTCGATCCAGGCCAGGATGCTGCGTACCGCGTCGATGTCGGCCTGCGAATAGAGGCGATGGCCGCTGTCTGTCCGCGTCGGCTGGATCAGGCCGTAACGCCGCTCCCAGGCACGCAGGGTGACCGGGTTGACGCCGGTAAGGCGCGATACCTCGCGAATGGGGAACAACTCTTCCTGCTTCAAAGCACTGGACGCAAGCGATGTGACGGAGGCGAATTCAGGCATGGCTTCGGGCATCACGGCAATGAATTAAGCGGTCATTGTAACTTAGCATCGGAAAACTGACATTGTGCAAAAATTATACAAGATGAGCCAATGCATAATTGTTCTGTCCTTAGAGCTGTTATTACCATGACAACCGCCCACCCTGTCGATTCGCTAGGCGTCTGATCGCACCAGCTTTCTGGAAATAACGGCCGCCTGCCTCCATCTGGCGCATCCCCGCACCCCGACGGGGCGGCGCACTGCCACAACGACATCCTGTGCGCAGCGACGCTCGCCATCGGGAGGGGCTGGCTAATTTTCATGGAACGGGAATAATCCTTGCTGCACTTTTCATCGAGCACACCACCCCGTGTTTGATCGTGCCGACACCACACCCGGCTGACGGCAAATATTCGAGGAGATACACAATGTCCCCCGTTACCCTAATGGTGGCGCGCCGCGTCGCCAATGGCCGTTATCACGACTTCATCGCCTGGCTGCGTGAAGGCGAGCACCTGGCCACCGACTTTCCCGGCTATCTCGGCTCCGGAGTATTGGCACCGCCTGCCGGCGACGACGAATTCCAGATCGTTTTCCGTTTCAGCGACGAACAGACCATGGCTTCCTGGGAGCATTCCGCTTCGCGCCAGGCCTGGCTCCAGCGCGGCGCTGGGCTCTTCGCTCAACCCCAGGAAAAGCGCGCGGTGGGTCTCGACGCCTGGTTCGGCAGCGCCCACCGCCAGCCACCACGCTGGAAGCAGAGCGTAGCGATCTGGCTGGCGTTCTTTCCGGTTTCTCTGGCCTTCAACCTGCTGTTCGGCCCCTGGCTCGCCGATCTGTCACTGACCATGCGTGTGTTGTTGTCGACACTGGCCCTGACGCCACTGATGACCTACCTGTTCATTCCGCTTTCCACTCGCCTGCTCGAACCCTGGTTACAAGGCAACTACCCGCAACGCCTGAGCAAACGAGCCGCCAGCATCGGCAAATCCTGAATGTGCTTTGTCCCTATCGGCCAGCCTCGAGCTGGCCGATTTGATTTGTATAAGCCAGCAAAACCTATACAAAAATAAAACTCGTATAAGCGAGGTACAAAAACGCCCCACTCTAGACTCCGTGATAAAAAGCCTTGTAACTCAGCAAAATAGGCAAAATCGTCAAGCTTGATAGCAAAACCACATGACGCCCATGGTTGTACAACCTGCAGCTCTGGTATAGCTTTACCTTCGGCCTGGTGAATGCCGCCTGCCACTGGTCAGGTATCCCGAGGCGGTACGAACCAGGCCTTCATTCAAATCTGCGAGTCGTACATGAGCGCTGCCAGCTTCCCCATCCTGATCACCGGCGCCGGCCAGAGGGTTGGCCTGTACTGCGCCGAGCGCCTGCTCGACGAAGGCCAGTCGGTCATCGTCAGCTACCGTCAGGAGCGCGACAGCATCGGCCGACTGCGTGAGCGCGGCGCAATTGCTCTGCAGGCCGACTTCAGCGATGAAGTGGGGATTCTCGCCTTCATCGACAGCCTCAAGGCGCAGTGCAGCGGCCTGCGCGCGATCGTGCACAACGCCTCGCAATGGCTGGCCGAAATGCCGGGCGATGAAGCCGAAGCCTTCCGCCAGCTGTTCAGCGTGCACATGCTTGCCCCTTACCTGATCAACCTGCATTGCAGCGACCTGTTGCTGCAGTCGGAATACGCCGACATCGTTCACGTCAGCGACGACGTGGTACGCAAGGGCAGCGCCAATCGCCCCGCATACTGCGCCAGTAAGGCCGGCCTGGAGAGCCTGACGCTGTCTTTCGCCGCGCGCCTGGCTCCACGTATCAAGGTCAACGCCATCGCCCCGGCGTTGCTGATGTTCAACGAAGGCGATGACGAGGCCTACCGAACCAGGGCCCTGGCCAAATCAGCGCTGGGCATAGAACCCGGCCCGCAGGCCTTCTACCAGAGTTTGCGCTATCTGCTGGACAACCCCTACGTAACCGGAACCACCCTTACCCTCAACGGCGGCCGCCACCTCAAGTGAGGCGACTGCCCAGGACACTGCCATGAGCGAACCCCTATCCCAGCAATACCGCGAAATCATCAAGGGCCTCGGTGAAAACCCGGAGCGCGAGGGCCTGCTCGACACCCCGAAGCGGGCCGCCAAGGCCATGCAGTACCTTTGCCATGGCTATCAGCAGTCGCTGGAGGAGATCGTGGGCAGCGCGCTGTTCGAGTCCGACAATGACGAGATGGTGATCGTCAAGGACATCGAGCTGTACTCGCTGTGCGAGCACCACCTGCTGCCCTTCATCGGCAAGGCGCATGTCGCCTACATCCCCACCGGCAAGGTGCTCGGGCTGTCGAAAGTAGCGCGCATCGTCGACATGTACGCACGTCGCCTGCAGATCCAGGAGAACCTGACCAAACAGATTGCCGACGCGATTCAGCGCGTGACCAACGCTGCCGGTGTCGCCGTGGTGATCGAGGCCAAGCATATGTGCATGATGATGCGCGGCGTGGAGAAGCAGAACTCGGTGATGAGCAGCTCGGTGATGCTTGGCGCGTTCCGCGAGTCCTGCAACACTCGCCATGAATTTCTGCAATTGATCGGACGGAACAACTAATGCCGCGACTGGAACCCGGAATGGCGCGCATCCGCGTCAAGGACCTGCGCCTGCGCACCTACATCGGCATCAAGGAAGAGGAGATCAACAACAAGCAGGACGTGCTGATCAACCTGACCATCCTCTATCCGGCGGTCGACGCCGTGCAGGTCAACGACATCGAGCACGCCCTGAACTACCGCACCATCACCAAGGCGATCATCGCCCACGTGGAGGGCAACCGTTTCGCCTTGCTCGAACGCCTGACTCAGGAAATTCTTGACCTGGTCATGGCTCACCAGGCTGTGCGTTATGCCGAAGTCGAAGTGGACAAGCCGCACGCTCTGCGTTTCGCCGAGTCGGTATCCATCACCCTCGCTGGCCACCGCTGACTGCTTCCATCTGGCGGCTTGTCGCTCCCCGGCGACGCTCTTATCATCGCCGCCATCATCCCCGGAGAGCCCACCATGACCGAGCAAGAACGCCTCGAACTGGAAGCTGCAGCCTTTCGCGCCCTGGTCCAGCACCTGCGCACGCGCCCCGATGTGCAGAATATCGACTTGATGAACCTGGCCGGTTTCTGCCGCAACTGCCTGTCGAAATGGTACAAGGCCGCCGCCGATGACCTCGGCGTCGACGTCAGCGCCGATCAGGCCCGCGAGACCGTGTACGGCATGCCCTATGCCGACTGGAAGGCCAAGTATCAGAAAGAAGCGTCGGCCGAACAGCAGGCCGCATTTGCCAAAGGAAAGCATCAATGACCGCTCTGAACGAACTGCGTAGCCGCCTGCAGCAGGACGATTACGCCTTCAGTGAAACTCTGGCCTTCGTTGCCGAGCACTACGACTATCAGCCCAGCGCCTTTCGCAATGGCGACGTAGATAACGCTGCGGGGCAGAACGAAGGCTCCTGCAAGACCCTGGGCCTGGCGCTGCTGGAAGGTTTGAGCAAGGACGAGGCGCTACGCGCCTTTGGCGAACACTACCGCAGCGTAGTGGCCACACCGCAGGGCAGCGATCACGGCAACATTCGTGCACTGATGGCCCACGGCCTGGAAGGCGTAAAGTTCGAGTCGCAAGCGCTCAAGCGCAAAGCCTGAATCGGTAGCGCAAAAATTTGCATTCTTGTCGGCAAAAGCTGACAGACATCACACTGACATCGCTTTATGCTGCGCGCCTACAATTCATCGAACACGAGGGAACGTGTTCCGCGCGCAGTCGCCCTTCCCTCCTGTTTCGCATCCGGCATGGAGTCGAGCGATGCAGCAGACCTTGGTATGGAAGCCCAGGCACACCCCCGGCGTGGAAACGCTCCGCCTGAATCAGGATGCCCATGGCATTCACGCCACCAGCCACCTCATGCAGGTCATCAGGGGCAACAGCATCGCTGCCAACTACCTGATCGACTGCGACGCACGCTGGCGCTTCCGCCGCCTCTGGCTCAAGGTCGACAACCACGGCCAACGCAAGCTTTCCCTGGAGCGAGACCTGCGCGGCAATTGGCTGCTCAATGGCGAGCTGCGCCCCGAATTGCAGCGATGCCAGCACGTCATGCTGTCCGCCTCGCCCTTCACCCACACGCCCTTGCTACAACGTAGCGCCCTGGAAACCGGGCAAAGCGACGAGATGCAGGTCGCCTACATCGATCTCGTCAACCTCAAGGTGGAGCCGCGCCAGCAACGCTACCAGTGCCTGCACCGCCGCCCTGGGGAAAACCTCTATCGCAGCCAGGCCGAAAACCAGGCGCAGGAAGAGTTGAGCGTCGACGACCAGGTGCTGCTGCTCAACGCCAACGAACATTATTTGCGCCTGAACCCGCGTGAGCTGAAAGTCAGCACTCTGGTCTGACAAGCGCCCTAGATCGGCAACTGACCGAACGCCCAACGCAACAGGAAGAACACCAGCAGCCCACCGCCAATGGTCGCCAGCAAGTGCCGCGTGAACGCGGCGATGGCGATGGCGGCGACGCCCGCCAGCAGGTAGGCGTTGTTCCAGGTCAGCGCCCAGTGCTGCCCGTCAGGCTGCAGCATGCCGGGCACCACGATGGCCGTGAGCACGGCCGTTGGTACATAGTGCAGTCCCTGCCTGACCAGAGGAGGAAACCGCAGGTCAGGGAAGGCGAACAGGCTGTAGCGGGTTACGAAGGTGATCGCCAGCATGCCCAGGATCAGCAACCAGATATCCATCAGACCAACTCTCCCTGCAGCGCCGGCTTGCGCCGCTCCAACCAGACGCCGACGACGATGCCGCTGGCCGCAGCAGCCATCAGGCCGAGCTTGTACGGCAAGGCATGGCAGGCCAGCGCCACGGCGCCCGCGACCAGGGCCGCAGCCACCTGCGGCCGGTTGCGCAGCATGGGTACGACGATGCCGATGAACGTCGCCAGCATGGCGAAGTCCAGCCCCCACTCGCCGATGTTCGGCACTGCCTGGCCAAACAGCACACCCACCAGCGTGCACAGCTGCCAGTTGCAGTACATGGCCAATGCCGCGCCGAAAAAATACCAATGGCGATAGGTATCCTGGTCGCTACGCGCATAGCGCTGTACCACCACCGCATAGGCCTCGTCGGTCAGGCCGAAGGCCAGCGGCACGCGCCAGCGCTTGGGCAAGTGGCGCACGTGGGGCTGCATGCTGGCGCTGTACAGGGCATGACGCAGATTGACCACGAAGGTGGTCAGCAGCACCACGGCGATGCCGGCGCCACCGGCCAGCAGGCTGATGGCGATGAACTGTGCGGAACCGGCGAATACCAGGGCGGACATGCCCAGGGTTTGCCAGGGATCGAGCCCGGCGGCGCCAGCCAGACTGCCGAAGATGATGCCGAAGGGAATGGCGCCGAGCAGCATCGGCAGCATATCGCGGGCGCCTTGAGTGAATTCGTGATGACGGGACATGGAACCTCCTTGGGCAGCCGAGCTTAACCGGGCCACCGAAGCAGGTCTTGAACGTTCTTGCGCAGAATGGTGCGACCAGCGCTGCGGCGCCGCATGCTCATGCGGCGCCGCAGTCAGGCTAGGCGCGGAACCGCCCGACCAGTCCGTGCAGTTGCTCGGACAGTTGCGCCAGCTCCTGCGAATCGCGGTGCGCCGACTGAGCCAGGTTCTCCACCAGCAGCGCGTCGTTCTGGATCTGGGCGATATGGCGGTTGATGTCCTCGGCGACCTGATGCTGTTCCTCCGCGGCAGTGGCGATCTGGGTGTTCTGATCGCGGATATGGTCCACCGCGCCGCGAATCTGCTCGAAGCTGTGGCTCGCCAGGCTGATGCGCTCGACACTGGCTTGCGACATCTCCAGGCTGTTCTGCATCTGCCGGGTCACCTCCTGCGTACGGCGCGCCAGGCCACCGAGCAGGCTGTCGATCTCGCCGGTGGAGTCGGCGGTACGCTGCGCCAGGGCCCGAACCTCGTCGGCCACCACCGCGAAGCCTCGTCCCTGATCACCGGCACGGGCGGCCTCGATGGCGGCGTTGAGCGCCAGCAGGTTGGTCTGCTCGGCAATCGAACGAATGGTGCCGAGAATCGCATTGATATTCTGGCTGTCCTGTTCCAGCGCCTGCAGCGCCAGCGCCGACTGCTTGAGGTTGTCGCTCAGGCGCGACACGCTGTCGGTGGCATCCTCGATCTGCGCCTGCCCGGCATGCACCTGGCGTTGGCCATCATCGGCAGAGGTGGCGGCCTCACTGCACGAGCGCGCCACCTCGTTGGCGGTGGCGACCATCTCGTTGAAGGCCGTCGACACCATCTCCACTGCACCGCGTTGGCGCTCGGCCACGTCGGTCATGTCCTGGGCCACCCGCGTCGAGCCATCGGAGGTCTGACGCAGGGCGGCCGAAGCCTCGATGATGCGCTGCACCAACTGACGGATAGTACCGAGGAACTGGTTGAACCAGCGCGCCAGCAGGGCCGTTTCGTCCTTGCCCTGGATATTCAGGCTGCGCGTCAGGTCACCTTCACCCTGCGCGATACCTTCCAGGCCACTCGCCACGCTGCGAATGGGGTTGACGATCAGCTTGGCGAACAGTGTACCGACCATGGCGAACACCAGCCCCAGGATCAGCACGATCACACCGACCTGCCAGGCCAGGTCATTGGCCTTGGCCATGACCTCGTCGTGCTCGATCAGGCCGATGAAGCGCCAGCCCAATGTCGGCGACGACCAGATATTGGCCATGTAATGGGTGCCGTTGAGTTCGACTTCCAGCAAGCCGTCGGCGCCAGCCATGCGCGCGTAGTCACCACCGAGATCGGCAAGGGATTTGAAGTTGTTCCCGGCATTCTGCGGGTCGACCAGAACGTTGCCGCTGTCCTCCACCAGCATCAGGTAGCCGGTCTGGCCGATCTTGATCTGCTTGACCAGATCGGTGAGCTGCTTCAGCGAGACGTCGAGGCCGACCACGCCGGCGACCGTGCCCTGCGTGTCGTTGACGGTGCGCACCGTCCCGATCAGCACGGCATCGTCCGGCGCCCAGTAGTAGGCGGCGGTGCGCTGCGTTTTGCCCGGCGCCGACATAGCGGTCTTGTACCAAGGACGTATGCGCGGATCGTAACTGCTGAGCCCCGGATCGCTCGGCCAGATGGCATAGCCGCCGTCCACTCGCCCGTACGAAAGATAGGCCGTGGTCGGATGGGACTTGGCGAAGCGGTCGAAGATGCTTTCCAGCTCCTGGTTGGATTCCGGCAGCGGAGTGCTTGCCGCGTCCGCCGAGGAATAGTTCTTCAGGGTCGGAGCGGCGGTCATCTGCGGCAGGCTCGCCAGGTACTCGACGTTCTCGGTGATGCCCTTGAAGAACATGCCCATGGCGTTGTCGATCTGGCGTATCTCGCGGGAGCTGCCATCGAGGAAGTCGGCCTCAGCCTGCGCACGCAGGTTATAGATGACCACAGCGGCAACCAGGAGGATGGGCAGGCACGCAATCGCGACAAACGCACAGGTCAGCTTTTGTTTGATATTCATTCGATGAAGCCCTCGAGGGTAGTGGGTTCACCAGGCGCGCGCGCGACGACGAACCCTCAGGGACATTATCGGCTCTGCGATGAATGACTTGAGATGGCAAAGCGACCTGTTGCTGTCAGTCAAAGACCTGCTGCTGATTTCGTCTAATCTGCCCGCGAACCGCCCCGGCCCCGTCGAATGTTGTCAGCGATCACAAAAAAATCATTAAAGAAAAGGCAAAGACGCACGATGTCCTACGTGCCAGATTCCGACCTGATGTCGTTCCTGGCTAAAACCCGCTTTCTTTACAGCTAGCGGGCCAACACTCCCATCCACCTACCACCCTAGAAGCAGCCGATACAACGAAGCACAACAACTACAACACCGCACTAACAGGGTGGCACCGAAGTCCCTCGCCACCTGTTCAGTAGTCAGCCGGATAGCTGATGAAAATCGTCGTAATTTCGCCTGCCAACTATTCAATCCAAGACGATGAGGCCATGGAAGATGCTAAAAAATGCCCCGCTTAGCGTGAAGCTACTGCTCATACTGATATTCCCCCTGCTTGGTTTCCTGGCGTTCGCTGGTGTCTATGTCGCGGGCAAGTACCAGACCCTGACCGATATGGATCGCACCGTGACCGCCAGCGGCGCGGCACAGAAGATCAGCGCCGTGATCACCGCCCTGCAGCGCGAACGCGGCGCCAGCGGCGTGTTCATCGGCAGCAGCGGCACCGCCATGCGTGACAAGCTGGCCGAGTTTCGCCGTGACAGCGACGCCGCGACGGGCCATCTGCGCGCCCTGGCGCAGGGCTCGAACGACATGAACGAGGCCCTGCGCGCGCTCGACGAACTGGGCACGCTGCGTCCGCAGGTCGATGCGCTATCACTGAACAGCACCGACTCGGGCATCCGCTACACCAACCTGATCAAGACCCTGATCGGCTTCACCCACGCCCTCGAGGCGAGCGTCGAAAACCCGCAGATCCTGCGTGCGCTGGGTTCCCTCAACCAGTTCGTGGAAATGAAGGAACGCGCCGGACGCGAGCGCGTGCTGCTAGGCCTGAGCTTCAACCAGGATCATTTCGACGCCGACCTGTTGTCGCGTTTCAGCCGCAACCTGGGCGAATTCTCGGCCTATCTGGATGCCTTCGAACGCCGTGCCTCCAGCAGCTTCCGCAGCAAGCTCGACAACGCGCTGCAGCAACCCGACTCGCAAGAGGTGGCGCGCCTGCAACGCCTGGCCTTCGAAACCCCGCTCGGCGCCCCGCTGGGCATCAAGCCCGAAGACTGGTTCAGGCTTGCCACCAGCCGCATCGACCTGATGGGCCAGCTCGAGGCCGAGCTCGGCCAGAGCGTCGGCGACCTGGCGACCCAGGCGCGCGACGAAGCCGCCAGCAGCCTGTGGCTGACCATCGCAGCCATACTCGGCGTGCTGTCCGCCGTGGTGGTGCTGTCGCTGCTGATCATCCGCAATATCAAATCGGCGGTCAGCGATGTCAATCAGACCTTGGTGGCCCTGGCCAGACGCGATCTGACCGCGCACACGAGCTATGAAGGCGGCGACGAGTTCGGCGTCATCGCGCGCAACCTCAACAATATGGCCCAGCAGATCAGGGAAGTGATCGAGGAAATCGGTGGCGCTGCGGCGCAGGTCGCCACCGCCGCCGAAGAATCCTCGGCCGTGGCCCTGCAGACCAGCCAGAACGTGGCGCAACAGCGCCAGGGCACCGATCAGGTGGCCACCGCCATCAACGAGATGAGCGCCACCGTGCGTGATGTGGCGCGCAGCACCACCGAAGCCGCGGAAATGTCGCGCCGGGTCAACGACAGCACGCTGCAGGGCAAGACCGAGATCGAGAGCACCGTGCGTCTGGTCCAGGCCCTGTCGACGCAGGCCGAGCAGACAGCCGGCATCATTGTCGAACTCAAGCGCGAGAGTGATGCGATTTCCTCGGTACTCGACGTGATCCGTGGCGTCGCCGAACAGACCAACCTGCTGGCCCTCAACGCCGCCATCGAAGCGGCCCGTGCCGGCGAACAGGGTCGTGGTTTTGCCGTGGTAGCCGACGAGGTGCGTCAGCTGGCGCAGAAGACCCAGGACTCCACCGTCAGCATTCAGCAGATGATCAGCAACCTGCAGAGCGGCTCCGACCGCGCCGCCAGCTCCATGCAGGAAACCCTGGACAAGGCCCAGGCCGGCGCCAACAACGTGGTCCGGGCTGGCGACCTGTTGGTGGAGATCGCCGACGGTATCGCCAGCATCAGCGACCGCAATATCCAGGTGGCCTCGGCCGCCGAGGAGCAAAGCCTGGTATCGGAGGAGATCAACCGCAACGTCAATGAGATCAACGACCTGGTCATCCAGGTCAGCGCCGCTGCCGAACAGACCGCCGTGACCAGTCGCGAGCTGGCGCGTCTGGCCGATCACCAGCAGCAACTGGTGAACCGCTTCAAGGTAGGCTGAGACGTCGCGCAGCTCGGCCTACCCCAAAAGGTTTGCCGAGCGCGCTGTTCGAGAAAACGGCCCCGCCATCGTGCGGGGCCGTTTGGTTACCACTGGTGGCTGTAGCTCACCGTCAGCGTGGTGCCAGGCGCCGGCAGGTGGCTGGTGTTGTTGTTGCTGCGCAGTAGCTGGCTGTAGAGCGGGTAGTAATCGCGGTTGAACAGGTTCTGGATGCCCAGGCTGACCTTGTCCGCCTCGCTCAGGCGGTAGTCGCTGATGAGGTCGACGGTGGTGTAGCCGTCCACGTCGCGGCGGCCGAAGCTGGCCTCACCATCCAGGCGATAGTCCTTGCTGGCGAAGTAGGTAGCCTGCAGGCGGTTGCTCCAGGCTTCGCTGGGGTTGTACTGCACGTAGGCGGTCAGCTTCAGCGGTGGCACGCGGAAACCGGTCATGTCGCGCCACTCGCCGTTGTCCGGTTTCTCGCGGCCCTTCATCCAGGTGAAGGTGCCGCCCAGGCCCCAGGTTTCCTCCAGGCTCAACCAGTCCAGGCTACCCTCGACGCCGTGAATGCGCTCCTCGGTGCGAGTCAGGATCAGGCCATTGTTGAAGCTCTGCACGTCACCGAGTTTCGAGGTGGTGTAGAACAGCGCCAGCGCCCCCTGCGTCTGCTCGCCCAGCGCACCACGCCAGCCCAGCTCGTAGTTGTTGGTCTTGACCGGCTCTAGGTCGGAGGAGTCGATGTCGAAACCGCTACGCGCATTGCGCAGCTGTACGCCGATGTCCGGCAACTGGAAGCCCTGGCTGAAGGCGGCATAGATCTCCTGGCCGGCCACGGGCGAATAGACCACGCCGAGGTTGCCGAGCACATCGTCATAACGCACCTTGCCGCCGCTGACGGTCGCCGGGTTGGCATTGCGAATCTCCGACAACGGCACGAAGTCATCGAACTCGGCGGTGGCGTACTCGTAGCGCAGGCCGCCATCGACCGACCACTGCTCGTTGATGCGATGGCGCAGCTGGGCGAAAGCGCCGGTGCTGATGGTGGTCAGCTCGGGCATGTAGGTGAGCTTGCCGATCTTCGCGAAATCCCGACCGCCGCTGGCGTCGTAGCGCGCAGCGTCGAAGATGTCGAGCGGCATGTCGCTGCGCTCGTGGTTGAAGTCGCCACCCCAGACCAGTTCGGTGTTCTCCCCCAGCGGCGTGCTCAGGGTGAAGCGGCTGCCGAGAACTTCGCTGTTCTGCATCACCTGATCGACGAAGCGCCCACGGGTGGCGACGCCACGTGCGTCGAAGGGGGTGAAGCGGGTGAAGTAGTCGCGGTAGTAGAGCTGCGCGGACAGGCGACTGCCGAGCAGATCCGCATGCTCGTATTGGAGGTTGGCCAGGGTGTTTCTGATGCGGTTCTGGGTGTCCAGCTTCAGGCCCTTGAGCGGCTGCGCCGGCACGCTGCCGGCGGGCAGCGCGGCAACCGCAGGGTCGGCGGTGTAGTCGCTGTCCTGCTTGGCATCGGAATGACTGAGGGCGAGCTGGATGCGCTGATCCTCGTCGATGCGCAGGCCGAGTTTGCCGCCGATGTTGAAGCTGTTGGAGTCGAACAGGTCGCCCTGGCTCGGCTCGGGAGCGATGCGCTTGCCGTCCGCGTCGAACGAGCCACCGACATGGCGCACACCGAGGTCGAAGGCGTAGTCGACCTGCCCCTGCGCGCCGGACAGGTGATGCTGCAGTTCACCGCCCAGGCTGTCGCCGTCCAGCTGGGTCAGCGAGGACGTACCACGGAGGGTGGTCTCGGCCCGGCTCTCGCCACCGGCCGCTCGGGTGGTGATATTGACGATGCCGCCGGTAGCGCCGGCACCGTAGATCGCACTGCTGCCATGCACCACTTCGACCCGCTCGATCAGCGCCGGGTCGATGCTGGCAAGGTTGCGTGAGGAGTCGCGGTTGGTATTGAGCGGCACACCGTCGACCAGGATCAGCATGGTGCGCCCGCGCAGAGTCTGGCCATAGTCGGTGATGGTGCGGCTGGAATCGGACATGCCCGGCGTGACCTTGGCCAGCAAGGTGGCCAGGCTGTCGGAACCCTGACGCAACTGCTCGAGTTTTTCGCGTTCGATCACATCGACCTGGCGCACCTGTGGAACCAGGCTGCTGGAGGTGCGCGTGGCGGTCACATCCATCGCCCCCAGTTGCAGTGGCGCGGCACTCGGCGCCTGCGACAGCGCGGCCTCGCGAGAAACGATGATGAAGGTGTTCTCGCCCTGCTGGTGAACCTCCAGGCCACTGCCTTCGAGCAGGCGCTGCAGGGCCTCGCCGGTGCTGTAGCGACCACGCAGCTCACCGGCCTGCTTGTCGCTAGCGATGTCGCTGGAGAAAAGTATCTGCGCGGCAGACTGGCCGGCCAGGGCATTGAGCGACTGTTCGAGCGGCGCGGCAGGCAGGTCGAAATTGACTTCGTTGGCAGCCTGCACCATCGACGACAAGCCCAGCAGCAGGCTGCTGGCCAACAGGTTAAGGCGCAGTTTCGGGGTTCTCACGTGGGGTCTCCGGGAATGAAAAGAGGGCGTTCCTGGAGATAGCCGCCGCTACGCGGGCAAAACCCTACCTCACGACGAAAATTATTTTTTGGCCTGACGCCGGCTCAGCATCGGCACGCCATCGGGCCCCGTCGTCAGGTCCACTGGCAGGATCTTCGGCAACAGCGCCGGCAATCCCTCCAGGCGCGAGCGTTCGAAGCGGCCGGATACCGGTAGCTCAGCCAGGCTGGCGTCCGCCAGGTTGACGCGGATACCGGTATGGCGCTGCAGCGCATCGAGCACCTCACCCAGCGGCGTACGCTCGAAAACCAGACGACCATCGACCCAGGCGGCGCTCGCCTCGGCATCGACCCGCGTGACCGTGCCGAGCTCACCGGCGCGTACCCGCACCTGCTCACCCGCGCTCAGCCGCAGCGTATCGCCGCGGCCGTGCACAGCCACCCTGCCCTCGCTCACCGTGACCTGCACCTCGTCGCCCAGTCGGCTGACGTTGTAGCGCGTGCCAACCACGACAATCTGCGTAACGCCGGCCTGGGTCAGGAATGGCCGGTAGCTCATCGGCGCAACCGCGAACAGCGCCTGGCCGGCCTGCAATTCCACACGGCGGCTACGCAGGTGCCAGCTCACCCGAATGCGGCTGTCACCATCGAGCGTCACCTGGCTGCCATCAGCCAGGGCAATGGTCTGCACCTGCCCTGGGGCACTGGCATGATCCTCGTTGCGATAGGCGGGGTCGAGCCAGATCAGGCCACCGGCCAGGGCCAGCGCGGCGGCGAACAGCCCCAACGCGGTGCCCGGCGAGCGCCGGCTGCGCTTGACCGGCGCCGGCAGGGGAAAGCGCGCCTTGAGTGCCTCGCGGTGGCGAACGATGGCGTCGTCGGCCGGGATGCGCTCGTCCTCGTGCGGCGGCTGACGGTTCACGGCGCTACCCGCTCCAACCAGGCCAGGCACTTGCTCATGCCCACGCGCAGGTGCTTTTCCACCGCCTTGAGGGAGATGCCCAGTTGCTCGGCCACCTCCTGCTGGGGCAACTCGTGAATCTTGTGCATGACGAACACCTGCTGACAGCGCGGCGGCAGGTCGGCAATCGCCGCACACAGACGATCCAGCTCATCGGCCGTTTCCAGACAGCGCTCCGGCCCCAGAGCGGCGCTAGCCACTTCCTGCAACTGCGCCTGCTCGTCTACCCAGGCCTGCCGCCGCCGCTCGCTGCGGTAATGGCTGACGGCGCGGTCATGGGCGATTTTGCGCAGCAGCGCCAGTGGCACACGCACATCTTTCTTCTCCGGCGCTTCCAGCAACTGGACGCAAACGTCGTGGACCACCTCGCGTGCCGCGTGGCGATCGCCGAAGCGGCGACGCACCGAATCGACCAGTTCGTCGTAATGACGCACCAGCGCGGCGAGCAGAGAGGTATTGGCGGAGGAATGGGACAAGGGAGCGCTTCGCTGCCAACTGAAAGAGCGCGAATATAAGTGAGAATTCTTTTCAGTTAAAGCACTGCAACAAGGATCGCTATCGGCTTGAGGCCAATGGCCTCGACCGACTATGGGGTGCCTCTACAAAACGTAAGCGAGGCAGTCAGCGCAAGGCAAAAACAAGCGAAAAAGCGGAGTTTACGAGTTGTAAATGAGCATTTTGAGCTTGTTTTTAACGCAGCGATGACAACGCAGGTAGTTTTTAGAGGCACCCTATGGTGACCTGCTTGCACAAGGAACCCTGTCATGGAAGCCACGCTTCGTCCGGCTACCGTAGCCGATATCGACACGCTATTCGACATCCGCACCAGCGTCGTCCAGAACCACCTGTCCCGCGAGCAGATGGCCGAACTCGGTATTACATCGGCCGCCTTGGCCGAGGCCATCGAACATACGCCCTGCGCCTGGATAGCTGAACTGGACGGCATAGCGGCGGGCTTTGCCATGGTCGATCTCGAAGCCGGCGAACTGTTCGCCCTTTTCGTTCGCCCGCAAGCCGAAGGCCGGGGACTTGGGCATCTGCTCCTGAATGCGGCGGAGACGGCGCTATTCCAGGGTCACGAGTCGATCTGGCTGATCACCGATGGCCATGAAAGCATCCGCGCCAATGCTTTCTACCGCCGCCATGGCTGGGAGCTGGCGGGCGCCGTTGACGAACGCGACGTGCGTTACGAGAAACGCCGCAGCTGAACATTCAGGCGGTATCTCGCTCAGGAAAAAGGGCCGCAACACCTGGTGTTGCGGCCCTTCTCGTAAATTTGACTACCCAGGTGGTAATGGCCAGCCCGGCACCTAAGGTCGCTCCGTCTCACGCAGTTGCAGACTCAGGCCGTCGCAGCTGGCCGACCACTGCTGCAGCCAATCGGGTAACGCCGGTGACTGCTCGTCCAGACCAAGCTCACGGGCGAATTCGGCAGGCGCCACATTCCCCTTCGGCCCACGGAACAACCCGCGCATGACCACCACGGCGATGACCCGCTGATCCTTGACGAAGCGGTGCTCGACGAAGCTCCACTTGTCATCCCAGCCCAACATGCGTGTGTGGATCTCGAAACGCTCGAACAGCTTCAGTTCACGGCGGAACTTGCCGCACACATCACCGACGATGGGCAGCGCACGGTGGCGCAGAGCCACGCGAAAGGCGCCGCTGCGCAGCACGTAATCCATGCGTCCGACATCGGCCAGGGTGAAGTAGCGACCATTGGTGACGTGCCGGTTGAAATCCAGATCCAGCGGCCATACCCGCAGGCGCACCACGGTGGTTGCCAGTCCCGGCACCGGCCGGCGCCAGGGACGGCGCAGCAACATCAGCAAAAGGCGAAACCAGAGGTTCATGCGACAAACACCCGTTTGAATGAAGGGGGCGCACTCTAGGTGGCGCGCCTGGAGTAAGGTAGATGCAGAAATGACCAATACCATGCTGATTACGCAATGGAGCATTCATGCACGTCACCTTGCTGCTGGCTGACTACAGCTCGCTGGCCAGCGCTGCACTGGCTCTGGAAGTACTCGACGCCGCCAATCGTTTCGCCCTGCCGGCCACAGCGCCCTTCACCCTCAGCGTGGCCTCGCTGGACGGGCAGCCGGCGGCCAGCGCCCTGGGCCGCAGCATGCCGGTGGACGTGGCGCTGGAGGCGGTGGAGAAAACCGACCTGGTGCTGATCCCCGGCTTTCTCTTCAGCCTGCGCGAGGCGCTGCCGACGTTCGAACGCCATGCCGGCTGGCTGCGCCGTCAGCATGAGCAGGGAGCGGTGATCGCCTCGATGTGCACGGCCACCTTCATGCTGGCCGAGGCGGGCCTGCTCGACGGTGTCGAAGCCACTACCCACTGGGCCTTCGCCGACCTGCTGCGGCGCCGCTACCCGCAAGCCCGCGTGGACGAGCGACGCATCCTCTGCGAGGACAACCGGGTGATCACCAGCGCCGGGGCGAGCGCGGCGATGGATTTGCTGCTGCACCTGATTCGCCGCTTCGCCTCGCGCGAACTGGCGCAGCAATGCAGCCGCTACCTGCTGATCGACAATGTGCGCAGCGAGCAGTCCGTCTACATCAGTTGGTCGCTGCCGCGCAGCCATGGCGACGAAGCGATCCTGCGCGTGCAGGACTGGATGGCGGCCCACTTCGCCGAGCCGTGCAACATCGACGAGTTGGCCACGCGCTTCGGCTTCGGCGTACGCAACTTCAAGCGTCGCTTCAAGGATGCCACCGGCCTTCCGCCGCTGGCCTATCTGCAGGGCCTGCGCCTGGAGAAGGCCAAGGAGTTGCTGGAAACCACACGCCTGAGCATCGAGACGATCACCAGCCGGGTGGGCTACGAGGACAGCAACTCGTTCCGCCGCCTGTTCTGCCAGCGTGTCGGCGTTTCTCCAACTGCCTTTCGCAAGCGTTTCCTGCGCATGCCGGCAGGCCTTCAGGCGAATGATTGACACTCTGCGTGTTGCCCTCGCCCATCGTCTGGGTGAGATCGCAGAAGCGATAAACGCTTTATCGTTCCCCAAATAGAACGCTAGAGGCAATTTTCGCAGTCTAGTCGGAAAAGGGTCTCGAATTTAATCTTTCTTCCATGCAGTGACGCACTGCTGAACGAAACCCCACTCACCGGCACAGCCGGCACATTGAAAACAATTCGAGGACTTCACCATGACCAACGCCACCTACAACCGCCTGGACAAAGACAACGCCGTCGTGCTGCTGGTCGACCACCAGGCCGGCCTGCTCTCGCTGGTTCGCGACATCGAGCCGGACAAGTTCAAGAACAACGTGCTGGCGCTGGCTGATCTGGCCAAGTTCTTCAACCTGCCGACCATCCTCACCACCAGCTTCGAAACCGGCCCCAACGGCCCGCTGATGCCGGAGCTGAAGGAAATGTTCCCGGACGCGCCGTACATCGCCCGCCCTGGTCAGATCAACGCCTGGGACAACGAAGATTTCGTCAAGGCGATCAAGGCCACCGGCAAGAAGCAACTGATCATCGCCGGTGTGGTCACCGAAGTCTGCGTGGCGTTCCCGGCCCTGTCGGCCATCGAGGAAGGCTTCGACGTGTTCGTGGTGACCGATGCTTCCGGCACCTTCAACCAGATCACCCGTGATTCGGCGTGGCAGCGCATGACCCAGGCCGGCGCGCAACTGATGAACTGGTTCGCCGTGGCCTGCGAGCTGCACCGCGACTGGCGCAACGACGTGGAAGGCCTGGCCAAGATCTGCACCGACCACATCCCGGACTACCGCAACCTGATGACCAGCTATAACGCCCTCACCGCAGGCAAGTGATCCTCGCCTGAAACCGAACCGGAGCCTGAAAAGGCTCCGGTTTCTTTGCGCAAGAGAAAAGCTCGACTCGCCCGTACTGGTCGACATCCGCGGCGAGCCTTGCGGCTGCCTGTCAGCCGAGTCTTTGACCGGCCGGCAGCGCCCGATCCACCAGCACCTGCAGCCGTCCGCGCGAGCAACGTTCGACGCGCGCCTCGACGCCGTAGACCTCGGCCAGCAGATGCGGGGTCAGCACCTCGTCGGGCGTGCCGCTGGCATGGATACGGCCGGCGCGCATCACCACCAGCTGGTCGGCGCAACTGGCCGCCAGGTTGATGTCATGCAGCACCGCCACCGCCAGCAATTGGTGCTCGCGCACCAGGTCGCGCACGCAATCCATCACCCGCAACTGGTAATGCAGATCGAGCGCGCTGGTCGGCTCGTCGAGCAGCAGCACCCGCGGGCGCCGCGCGATCAGCTGCGCCAGCGAGACCAGCTGCCGCTGCCCACCGGACAGGCCATCGAGCGAGTGCTCGGCAAGATCCTCGATGCCGATACGCGCCAGGGCGTCGAAGGCACGCGCCAGCACCTCACCCTCCTCGCTCACCCGCAGCGCCGCCAGCACGCTTTCCAGCACGCCAAGGGCGATGCCCGGCGGCAACTGCTGCGGCATGTAGGCCAGAGTGCGGGCTCGCTCGCCGCTGCCGATGCGCGTCAGATCGTGGCCCCCGAGAGTCAGGCTGCCTTGCATGCGCTCCAGCCCGGCCAGCGCCCGCAGCAAGGTGGACTTGCCAGCCCCGTTGGGGCCAACCAGCGCCACCAGGCCGCCCGGCTGCAGCTCGGGCAGCGACAGCCCGTGGAGAATCTGTCGGCGCCCATAGGCCACCGCGATGTTTTCAGCCTTGAGGGTCATAGGCGCCTCCCGCGGCGGAACACCAGCGCGACGAACACCGGCACGCCAACCAGCGCGGTGACGATGCCCACCGGCACGATCACCCCCGGCAGGATCAGCTTGCTGGCGATGGACGACAGCGACAGCAGCAAGGCGCCGACCAGGGCGCTGGCCGGCAGCAGGAAGCGTTGATCCTCGCCCACCAGCAGGCGCGCCATATGCGGGCCGACCAGGCCGACGAAACCGATGGTGCCAACGAAGGCCACCGCAGTCGCCGCCAGCAGGCTGATGCGCAGCAACGAGGCGTAACGCAGGCGGCGCACGTCGACGCCGAAGCTGCGCGCGCGGTCCTCGCCCATGCGCAGCAGGGTCATGCCCGGCGCGGCGCGCAAGGAGAACGGCAGCAGCACGGCGAGCACCGCGGCGAGGATGCCGAGCTTCTCCCAGTTGGCCCGCGCCAGGCTGCCCAGCGTCCAGAACACCAGTTGCTGCAGCACGTCCTCGGTGGCCAGCAGTTGCAGCAGCGACACCAGCGCATTGCAGCTGAATACCAAGGCAATGCCGAACAGCACCAGGCTCTCCACCCCGGCACCACGCAGGCGCGACATGGCCTGCAACAGCAGCACCGACAGGCAGGCGAAGACGAACGCCGCCACCGTCACCTGGCCACTCGGCGCCAGCCAGTCGATAGCCAGCGGATAGGCGATGGCCAGCGAGGCACCGAGCGCCGCCGCTGAGGACACGCCCAGGGTGAAGGGGCTGGCCAGCGGGTTGTCGAGGATCGCCTGCATCTCGGCGCCGGCCAACGCCAGCGCGGCGCCGACCAGCACTGCCATCAGCGCGTAGGGCAGGCGCACGTTCCAGATGATCACGCGCTCGGTGGCGCTCAGCGCGCCGGGGTCGAGAATGCCGGCCAGCAACTGCCCCAGGCCCATGCCGGAGGCGCCGCTGGCCAGGTCGGCCAGTACGCTGACCAGCAACAGGCCGACCAGCACCAACACCAGCAGACCGCGCCGCAGCAACAGGCGCCGGTAGCTCAGCGCGGCCGCCTCCAGCGCCGGCGCGCCGGCACTTTGCAGATAGGCATTCACGGCGTTGCGTCGATCCAGTAGTGGCCATCCAGGCCAACGGCAAGGAAGCGGTTGATCTCGGCCTGGGTCGCGCGCGGGTCGAGGTCGGCGAAGCGCTCGGGATGAATCCAGCGCGCCATGCTCTCGATCGCCAGGATGTTGAACGGCGAGTTGTAGAAGTCGTGCCACAGAGCATGGGCCTGGCCATCACGGATCGGCCGCAGCGGCGCGAACTCGGGGCGCGCGGTGATCTTCGCCAGACTATCGCGGGCGGTCTTCTCGTCCACGCCGGCACCGAGCAGCACGCCAGGGTTACGGTTGCCGGTGGCGATGTAGACGTCCGGGTCGGCGGTCAGCACGTACTCCACGCTGACGTCACCAATCGCGCCCGGCACCACGCCGGCGGCGATGTTGCGTCCGCCGACTGCTTCGACCACGCCGCCCAGGCCGCTCTTGCCGGTGGTGTGGCCCGGCGCCTGCCAGACGCCAGCCAGCAGTTCGAGAAACACCTTGGGCCGCTGCGCATCCGGCAGGTCGGCCACCGCCTCGGTGACGTGCGCCAGGTGGCGCTCATAGAAGCTCAGATATTCCTGCGCCTCGCGCTCGCGGCCGAGCAGTTTGCCCAGCGCTTCGAGGCTGACGCGGGTGTTCTTGATCGGGTGCACGCGAAAATCGATGAACAGCACGGGAATGCCCGCCGCGGCCAGCAGGTCGGCGACCGGGCTGTGCTGGGTCGGGCCTTCACCGGCGATGCTGAACACTGCCAGGTCCGGCTTGAGGGCGAGGATCTGTTCGGCGCTGACGCTCTGCTCCGAGGCCTGGCCGATCAGCGGAATCTGGGCGATGGCCGGGTACTGCTTGGCATACATCTCGTAGGTGTGCGGGTCGAGCAGGCGCATGTCGTTCTGCCAACCGACCACGCGCTGGAACGGCGCCTCACGGTCGAGCAGCGCCAGGGCGAAGAACAAGCGCCCTTCGCCCAGCACCACGCGCTTGGGCTCGGCGGGCACTTCGACCTTGCGCCCGAGCACGTCGGTGACTTCCACGGCATGGGCGGAGCCGACCAGGGCCAACAGCAACAGGGGCAGCGCGAGTACGCGCCGCAGCGGGGAGATATTCACGGCAATGACCTCGAATGGATTCAGGTGTCGCTCCAGCGGCGGAGCAGGTTGTGATAGACGCCGGTGAGTTCCAGCAGTGATTGATCGTCGGCGCCCTGGGCTGTCAGGCGCTGGATGGCCACGTCCATGTCCAGCAACATTTGCCGCTGGCTGTCCTCACGCACCAGGCTCTCGATCCAGAAGAACGAGGCCAGGCGCTCGCCACGGGTGACCGCCTCGACGCGGTGCAGGCTGCTGCCGGGATAGAGCACCAGGTGCCCGGCCGGCAGCTTGACGCGCTGCTCGCCGAAGGTGTCGCGGATCACCAGTTCACCGCCGTCGTAGCTGGCCGGATCAGCCAGGAACAGGGTCGCCGACAGGTCGGTGCGTACGCGTTCGCGCACGCCCTTGATACCGCGGATGGCGTTGTCGACATGGAAGCCGAACGCCTCACCAGCGCCATAACGATTGAACAGCGGCGGGTAGATGCGCTTGGGCAAGGCCGCGGACATGAACAGCGCGTTGTCCGACAGCCGCCGCAGGATCAGCTCGCCCAACTGGCGGGCCAGCGGGTTGTCCTCGTCCAGCTGGCGGTTGGCCTTGACTTGCGCCGACTGCACGCCGGCGGTGGCCTTGC